>NZ_JAVJSQ010000001.1 GCF_040219335.1 Gimesia sp.
AACCACGTTCCATAAGTGGTCCAGGTAATGAAATAGGTGAATCGTTCGATCATAAAATAAATCATCCATCAAACTGAGCGGCAAAGCGCTAGCTGCCGGTAGTTTTTAGCCGCGTTGTATATATTACCGGTGGCTAGCGCCATTCCGCTCACGGTAGGTTCGTCTTTTAAAAACAAAACCTCTTCATTGTATAATCCAGACTACCCCGATCATTCAGAAATCTGGTTTCTTAAATCATCCGTTTAAATCTAAACCCAGCAATTCAACTGAGCGGCAAAGCGCTAGCTGCCGGTAATTTTTAGTCGTGTTGTATAGATCACCGGTGGCTAGCGCCATTCCGCTCACATGCACGCCAAGCCTAAACAGCGATCACCCTTTGCGCAGTTCCCCGAACGCTGTCTGCATCGCGTGGGTCAGCATAAGACCGTCGTTGGCGTAGACGACCAGCCGGGCGCCCTGGCGGATTGTGCGCAGGGCCTGCTGGGTGGTTCCGAACCAGCAGCCTGCGGCGACGTGCTGTGCGTTCGAAACGTCGATCACTTTCTGGATCGCGGCGATGAGTTCCGGGTTGTCATACTCGCCGGGGATGCCCATGTTGGTTGTCAGATCGCCGGGACCGACGAAGACCGCGTGTACGCCGGGAATCGAACAGATCTGTTCCAGGTTCTCAATGCCGGGCACCGATTCAATCATCGGAATGAACAGCGTGTTCTCGTTCTTTTTCTCGATGTAGTCGGCCGTCTTCTGATTGACGAACTTCCCCTCTTTCAGGGCTTTCTCCAGCACAATCCCTTTCAACGGCCGATAGACGGCAGCAGCCGCCAGCTGTTGTGCCTCTTCATATGTTTCGACATAAGGTACCACCACGCCGTCAAACGTATCACAGACGCGGGCCACATCCGCAGCGTCACGACTGTGCGTGCGGGCCAGGCAGACAATGCCTTTGGACTTCAGGGCATACCGCAGCGGCAGAAACTCCGCGAGGTCGAGGGTTGTATGCTCGGGTGTGACGATCACAAAATCGAGCGAGTTGTCCGGGATCGACTCGACCATCGCCGGCACCACCGCATGCTGAAACAGCGACCCATACACGGTTTCGCCCCGAACCAGTTTCTCTTTCAGTTTCTTTACCAGCATAACCGTGCTTCCTCGACTGCAGGAACAGAGTGATCATTCGAAAGACGTTCACTCCATCATGCCGGGCGAAAAGTTGCATGTAAAGAAAATGTCGAGGTTTTGTGGAAAACAACTGTACAAACTAAGTCAAGGAGTTAACCTGAAAGGTCTCATCGAATACATCTGAAACTCACTCGCCATTTTCTATCATCTACCTTTGATGGGCATACAATACAGACAGTCGTATGAAATTCAGATCTCCCAGGAATTGTTAACCCAAACTGGAACTGATACAGCAATGAATAAATGGTTTTCTCTGTGGCTGAGTCTTGGATCATCACAAAGACGATTCCCTCAGATTCAGGTGGCTCTGGTATTCATCCTGTTCTGTCTTTTCGCTGACCTGGCATTGGCTCAACAGGAAGATCAATCCAAGGTCCAACCTCTGATCACGTTCCTTTCCCATCGTACGGGGCACAATGTCCTGTATACGATGCACCCCGATGGATCACAGATCACACCCGTATTGGGAGGTCCCGTTTCTGACCAGCCCGTATTCACAAAAGGCGTGACCATGTTCCGGTCACCACACTGGACACGACAGAGTCCCAATGGGAAATACTTTGCTTCGTGGGTGTATGAAGAAGGTCACCCTTTTTCAAAATGGCAGGGTGACCTGCGTGCCATGCTCTGGGTGGGAGATCTACAGGGGACATGGACCCGCATTCTGAATCCTGACTGCACAGAACTCTTTGCCTGGTCACCTGACAGCAGACAGATCGCCTGGTCCACGAACTTTGCAGACTCCCGGATCCGCTTCCGTCAGAAAAATCAAGCCGAGCTAAGTCGAATTTATGTGGCAGGAATTGATGGTTCACATTCCAGACAGGTGATGGAAAAAGAGGGATCGTGGCTTGTGGAAGACTGGTCGCCAGACCAGCAACGATTGTTGATTACACACCCCAGCGACGGTGCAGAACTCAATGACTCACGATGTGAACTGTATGAACTTCTTCTGTCTGAGACGTCGCCTGCGCAAGATTCCGATAGCCAGGATAAAACATCTCAATCAGAGAAAAAGATCCTGAAGAGAATTTCATTCTCTGCAGAAAATCTGGTGATCAGTTCGGCCCGTTACGCCCCTGATGGCAAGAGTCTGGCATTGGTTGTTTATAACCCGGAGAACATGTACGCCTCGAATCTGGCAGCTGATGATGAATGGGGACGCATGCGGATGATGCGTCTGCTGGGAAAGATCGCTGTCCTGTCGCTGGATACGGGTGAGGTTAAAGTCATTTTCGATCCAGACTACGGACTCCGCGGTCCTATCTGCTGGACTGCAGACGGCAAAGAAATTCTATTCTCACGCTATCTGTCACCAAACGACGTACGTGAAAAATTTCAGTCGGACAAATCACATGGTCTGGCAATCTGGGCCATCAATCGACAGGGGAAAAAACCAAGATTTATCACCACAGGCTGGAGTCCGGATTGCAGTCGTGTTGTGAACGGAAATTAATTCCATGATGGGTTATAGCTGAAACAGCGACCCATACACGGTTTCGCCCCGAACCAGTTTCTCTTTCAGTTTCTTCACCAGCATTACCGTATTTCCTCGACTGCAGGAACAGAGTGATCATTCGAAAGACGCTCACTCCATCATGCCGGGCGGGTAACTGGATGTAAAGAAAATGTCGGAGAATTCGAAGATAGATCGACACATCTGCGAACTTGTGCTAGATCTAAAGGTGTCAGATTCATCAGGGAAACCAACTCATAGTTTTAGATCAAGTCAGGTACGTTTTGAATCATCAGAATATTGCAGATCAATTTTCCGCAGCTGCAAAGACTGGCACTTTAAATCTGTCTATGTTCAAAGGAGTCGCAGATTATGAACCAGACTCTGCTGCTCTGAAAGATCTGAAAGAATTAGATTTAAGAAAGACTGGTTTGAAAAATGTACCGCAATGGGTCTTTCAATGTAAGAACCTGAATGCCCTCTATCTCGATCAGAATGATTTGACATTCATTCCGAGCTCAATTGGTTCATTGAATCAACTTCGTGTTCTAACCCTTGAAGATAATCGCATTGAAGAACTTCCTGAAGACATTGCTTTATTACAACAGTTGCAATTTCTGTATGTCGCATCGAATGTTTTATCTTCGCTTCCAGATATTTTCAGCAACCTCAATCAAATCGAGGATATTTCCTTACACAATAATCCACTCACCACAATCCCTGGTTCCATCAGTCAGCTCACAAAACTCAAGGAATTGGTCATTCTTGACACTCAACTCAAGCAGGTACCTCATGAAATCTTTGACATGCATAATCTGCGCTTGCTGGATCTGAGATTTAACCAGTTTGAAACGATGCAAGCGGGATTTGGCAGGCTGACGCAACTGGAAGTTCTGGCATTAGCTGAGAATGAGATTTCCGAAATCCCTGATTCAATTGGGAATATGACCAATCTTGTTGAACTGTCACTCTACGAAAACAAAATTGAAAAACTTCCGGCATCCATTGGAAACTTAAAGAGGCTCAAGGGGCTTTATATCAACGATAATCCGCTTCCCAAACTGCCTGTCGAACTAACGGAGTTAGCCGAGTTAGAGTCTCTTGGTATAGAAAACACTGGCTTTCTCAAGCGGTATCCCGAAGTGGAAGATCTCTATCTGGAGGAGATTCTGGAATTGGTAAAGCATGATGTACATTGAATTCCTGTGAGTTGTAAGCTATCTAGCATATCTCATCATTCAAGCTCATGCTCTGCAAACAACCGGTAGTCAGGTTCGCGTACCCACTCGGTTAGCAGCGACTTCAGTTCCTCGTCCTGTAGCGCTCTCGTACGCGGATATTGTCCATAATTGATGGCCCATCCATCCTCATACTCATCCAGTATCAGCATTTCTTCCCATGCGCGAATTCCTTCAAAGGGCTCTGGTACTGGGAAAAAATAAGCACAGACGGAATCTGGTGTTGTCTCCCGGGGGCCAAACCTGCGCACAACCACATCGGCTCCCAGCGATTCAAGAAACAAAATCAATTCCGCTTGTGTCATGCTTCTGGCTCGTCATCACCATAGCGTTGCAATTTGTTTCAGTTTCTTCACCAGCATAACCGTGCATCCTCAACTGCAGGAACCGAGTGATCATTCGAAAGACGCTCACTCCATCATGCCGGGCGGGGAGGACGATGTAAAGAAAATGTGTCTGACTTCGAAAAAATAGAGACGTGCATCACACTGATTCTGATACGATGAGACTCGCCAGAAATACATTGCAGCATTTGCGTGAACAATAATGAAGGAAGATCATGACGTTGAGATGCCGTGTTGATTTGACAGGAATTCTGCTCAGCCTGTTGAGTTTAATACTGCTCCCTGCAGGCTGTCAGCAGGCGGGTGATCCAGTACCGTTGGACGCTGCGCTGGAACTGCAGGAAACGGGACACAGTGATCAGGCAATCCAAATGCTTGCCAGGGAAGACATTGAAAAAAATCTTCATGCGTCTTCTCTGCGAACGCTGAAAATCAATGAGAGCGAATTTAAAGAGTTACCCCAGTGGAAGCGCGACTTTTTCTCAGAGGAATCTTTGTTACTGGTCCCCCTGCTCAAAAGGGCCGCCTATCTGCAAATTGAACAATTACAGGCAGCCGAAGATGCAGGCGCAGCGGAGAAAGCGAAAGAACTGCAATCACAACTGCAACGTCTGATCGGTTTTCTGCAGGACAAACAGAGACTTCAGCTCTATCAGCAATTGGGCGGCGGCATTCAAATGAAGCTGAAGGAAGCCACATCAGACCAGGTAGATTCATCTCAAGAATCGACGTAGAGCCTGCAAGCCAAGGGGAAAGTAGATCACTCCGGCTCATAATCCGCAAACAGCCGGTAGTCCCGTTCGCGCACCCACTCGGTCAGCAGCGACTTCAGTTCCTCGTCCTGTAGCGGTCTGGTCTGTCCGCTCTGAATATATCTGATCGACCAGCCAGCGGCTGCCTCCTGCAGATAAACCGCGTCTTCCCACCCCGGGATCGGTACCGGAGAATCCGAGTCCGGCAAACGTCCTACCAGGACAGCAATCGTCTCTGGTTCATCCGGCTTGTACCTGCGCACAACCACATCGGCTCCCAGCGATTCCAGAAACGAAATCAATTCCGCCTGCGTCATGCCTTTGTCTCGTCATCACCGTAGCGTTGCAATTTATCTTTCAACTCCTGGTACGCATCCCGGGCTTCGCGAATCGTGGTGCCGGGATGGAGTTCCTGGTAGATGCGGATCGCAGCGACTTCCTGCTCGTCTTTGACCGCCTGCAGTAATTCCATCGACACCTCTTTTCTGGACTCCAGACCGATGTTCGGCAAATCGGGTGACCAGTGACCCCAGTCCAGTGTCTTCCCATAGCGTCCCCAGATCTGGTCATCTTCATGACAGCGAAAGCCAAAGACCGCGTGATATTTAAGATTGAAGCAGTCTCTGCATTTCTCAGGTACAAACACTTTGCTCTTGATAAACTGATCTTCGACGAGGACTGGATTGCAAAGCCCCGATTTGCGGCAGGGGCCATAGTCTAGAGAGAGGTAGTCCTCTACCTGATCCATCGCCCGGACACATTCCCCTTCAAACATATTTTCACATTCCGCGCACTTTCGTGGAATATGATCTGTACTTCCAAAGTGACTGAAAGCAACCGGCTCCAGTGACCCTTCTACCTCGCACCGCGGAAATACTTTTCGATACATCTGGATCTCCCACGCCTCACTCAGGATTCAAAGCATCAAACAGCGCATCGAACTCGTCCGGCAGTGCGGAGAGGGGCTGCAGGTCTTCGGCTTCCGGGTTCTCGGGCAGGGGTTGAAAATCGATATAACGGATCTTCAGCGTCACGTCGAATTCGCCGAGGGTCATGTCCAGCAGGACAAAGCTGGCGCCCATCATGGCTTCCCGGTTGTCTTCGGTCAGACCGGGGACATACACGATCAGATCGATGGCACCATCTTCGGTCTGCAACCAGAAGTAGAAGTCGTCCGGCGTCAGTTCCTGCTCGCCGAACTGCAGGGCACAACCCGCTAAATCCATTCGTTGTCGAAAGGGAGTGAACGTCCAGCCGGGCAGATCGGGGGCACTGTCGATTAACAGCATCACTGCAGGAAATGCCTCTTTCACTCCGTCGGCACTGATGACCAGATCGCGCACGCCCTCCTCATCGGGCATGGAGATTTCGTAGGTCAGACCTTCGTCGACCTCCTGCAGTTGTTCGCCCAGTTCCGGCAGCAGTACTTCCTGCTGGTCTTCCAGATGTTCAAAGCGATGCAGGTTGTTTTCAAACCAGAACCAGAAAGAGAGAACATCGGGCGTTGATTCCGGGTCAGTAGTCATCGGGCTTTCTCACGCAAAAAGAAAAGGGATTGAGAAACATAAACGCCATCATGGCAGTTGCAGGTAGAGAAGTAAAGATTTTGTTGGCTGGCATGCTGGCCAGGTAGCGTTTCTTAATTCGGATGGTATCTACCAAAATCGTTTCAACCGGGGCTAACGCCCTGCGGCTAATTTGGCTTTTCTGTTGTTGAAATCCTGAAAACAAGAGTACCTGCACAACCTTGACCACGGTAAATATATTTAAATACACATTACCTAATCCAGCAGCTTCGTCAGCGCCAGTTCCAGCATGTCCCGACGAACCAGGCCGGCACGCAGAGAGGAGGGAATATTCGACTCTCCCCAGCAGGCCCCCGCCAGTTGACCGCAGACCGCGCCGGTCGTGTCGGCGTCGTCTCCCAGGTTCACGGCCTTCAGCACCGCTTCTTCAAACGAGTCGGCGTCGTGAAACGCCCAGAGGGCGGCTTCCAGGCTGCGGATGACCCAGCCCGATCCTTCGATCTCCGGCGGCTGTCTGCGTCGAAAGCTGCCGTCTGCGATCTCCTGTACCAGTGGATGCAGGGGTTTGATCGCGTTTAACTGTTGCAGCGCCTGCCAGTCCGCAGCGAGCACCGTTTCCCGCGGTTCTCCCCGGATCAATGCCGCCAGCACACAGGCCAGGTAGCGACAGGCATCGCGGCACTGCTCACTGGGGTGCGTAGGCAGGCTCGACTCTTCCGCCAGCCGGGAGAACTCAGCCAGATCGGATTCGAACAGTTCCGCATACCGCATGGGCACCGGCGCCAGTCGCATGATCGAACCATTGCCGCTGGCGTATTCATGCGAGTCACCCGACGTGAGCGCATTTCCGTTGACAGAAAATTCCCCCAGTGCCCGGCGGATCGTCATCCCGATATCAAAACAGCGGCCGTTGACCGAATAGCGGCCCGTCTTCCACCATTGTACGTAGCGCTCGGCCTGGTCGTTCAGATCCCAGCCGACCTCCGCGATACTGTCGGCCAGTGCGAGTGCCATGCTGGTGTCGTCGGTCCACGCCCCCGGTTCAATCGGATGCGGCCCACCCCCGCGATACCCGGTCACCGGCGGAAAGCTGCCCGGCGACTGGAACTCCACCGCCGCCCCGAGGGCATCACCCACGGCCAGCCCGATCAGCGTGCCTCGACTCCGGTCTTCCATGTTGTGTTCCTCGTGTTGTGTATTGCAGGATAGATGTGGTTCATCATAGTGCATCAGACCTCCGGTAACGACTGCAGATCGGGTTCGACAAAGTTATGCTTTGCTTCCAGGGAGATCAGCCGCTCTTTGGAGTAGTAGTCGAGCAGTACCCCTTTCTTCAGCATGCGAGCACAGGTGTTACAGAATTCGTCTGACGACTCGAACGGCCCCTCTTCCCGGAGGGCGTGGCAGACCAGCCGCATGAAGGCGACCGTGATGGTTTCGTGGTAGCCTCGCTCCAGTTCTTCAGGAGTATCGGTGGCTTTATTGTAGGCTTTGATGCCGGCCCGCATGCGGAACAGTGCTTCCGCGTAGGGAAAGCGCGTGGCATAGAGGTAAGCCACCCGGACATGCGCCCGGTGTGTCCACTCCTCGGAGGGCAGGGTGCAGGCTTCAAAGGCTTCCAGTAGCTGGGCATCATCCATGAGTGGGTATTCCCGGACATTGAACAGGTCGACTTAATTGGCAGCCTGTGAAGTTAGTTGACGCCGATTAAGGGGCACACTGTTTAGAATGGAGCCCTGACAGCGGACGGTCAAGTGCGTATTCGCGTGACGGACGGGCTTTCCTTAGATTACATGAAAATATCACATCAGCGTGTCAGCATGCTTAACCGGGACCAGGGACGGATTAAACCTGCCGTGAGGGCAAAGGGGAACTCAGTGTGTGAGAATTACGGTTCTCGCATCGACATTAAGTACCTGGGTTCCGTTTTCATATTCGATTAACGGCTGATCCCAGTGGGCATGTCCGCGGACGACCAGGGGACTGCGACGCGTACTCAACAGGTCTCGCACGCGGGCTGATCCCTGCTGCCGGGCATTCAGGCCGCGGGGGCCGTCGTGCAGCAGCAGGATGTCGATTCGTTCTTCCAGCAGCAGTTCCAGGGCAAACAGGTAATCTTCCTCACTGCGCCGCTGATGGCGTTCCGGATTGCCGATGATCCCGCCGATTCCTCCGATGCGGAGTCCATCGAGTTCAACGAAATCACCATCCAGGTAATGCAGATGTGCGGGAAAGCGGGGTCGGGCTTTACTGTTTTCGCCATAGGTATCATGGTTGCCGGCCACTCCCGCCACCCAGGCAAATTCATCGCCGAAGGCCCGCCAGACGGCGCTCACATCACCGGTGCCGCCCCGTTTGTCGATCGCGGGGACGGTATAGAAGTCCCCCGCCAACCAGACCGCGACACGGGAGGGATCGTGAATTCCGACCTCAGGCAGGACTTCCTGAACCAGGCGCAGGGGGAGTGCTTCTCCCAGCAGACGCGGCGGACCGCCGGGCGATTCCTGAAATCGCTCGCGGCCCTGCAGATCGGCGGTGACAACGACAGCATCCAGTCCCACAGGCAGCGCATTAACCCGCGCATGATGAATCGGCAGACGTTCTTCATAGAAGCCGCTCCTGCCGCTGCCTGCGTTGAGATACTTAATTTCTTTGAGAAGTGTTGCGGAAAAATCTATAATTTTCATATCGAGCAGACAACGCACAGCCGGTTCAGGTTCGGTGGCTCATTGATCCCCGTCCCTGCTTCTTTCGAGACATCAATCATAGCATGCAGTACGCACCGGAAATCATTCAGCGACTCCAGGCAGCTTCTGAGGTTGACGTTCCGTTGGACGATTTCATCAAAGAGTGGCTCGACCGACCCTGGCCGCTCACTCCCTGGGCCAGTTGGACGCTGTTCTCACTGATCCGTCACCGTCCGCGACAGGAGTTCGTTTCACAGATCGTGCAGCAGAACCTGGGGGTCGACCAGTTGAATCTGGCCAAACGAGGCTATGATGCCCACCCGGAAGGCATAAATCGCGGACCAGTATCCGGTCTACCCGAATGGGAATATTATTTACACGGCTGTGGCTGTAGCCTTACTCATCAACAAACGGGCATAGAGATCGATGTCGATTTTTATGACGAAACCGCCGACTGGATCGACCTGTTTTTTTATCAGGGATTTTTAAAGTCACTGCGACAGCCCGAACTCTGTGAAGCACGCGTGCTCGCACTGCATGCCTCCATTGAAACCGTCCAGTTCGCGTTTGAGGAACTGCAGGAGCAGGGATTTCTGGAGGAAAACTCCGAACATCATGCCTCACGCCTCTCGTTTGAGATCGGGGAGATTCTCCCCCTGTTGGAAAGTCTGACAGAGAAACACGCGGAGCCAGAGACCATGCTGCGTCTGGCCGCGGTGATTGGCGACTGGCCCCTGGTAGAACAACTGCTGAACTCTGGAGAAATTCCACCTGCAGTGACAGCGAAAGCCCGGCAGATCATTTCCGCCCGCAAACGCTTTCTGGCGAATGAATTCGAGCAGAACGAAAATCAGAGTCTGGCATTGCAGGCGCTGCAGGAGAACCAGAGCCCGGACCTGGATGACTTTTTGAAACGGGCGCTGAAATCAAACAACTCCAGCACCCTCGATACTGGCCTGGATTTAATCGTCGCGACCGGCGATACCCGCTGGTGTCCCCTGGTGTCAGAAGTCCTGCAACGGGTCTGTTTCATGGGCAGTGCCGATGAGTTTCCGCGTCCACAAAAATGGGCGCAATGCCTGGAGTTCCTGTTACGACAAGAGTATGAGTTCGATAGAACAATTGAATTCTTGAATCACGTTCCAAAATATGCTCTGGGAGAAGCGGCAGCGATCGCCCTCGAATTTCAGCCTCATTTGGCTCTGTCGCTGTTCCGCGAGGCACTCCGCTCCAGTATCCCTCACAATCGTGTAACAGCAGCCGCGATTCTCGCAATCATAGGCCAGCCCTGGTGCCAGCGCGAACTGCTCCGGATTTTAATAGAGTCCACCGATCAGGAAGCGACATCAGAAAGCCGCGCCGCTTTGAAAATAATCTGGAATCTCGAATCGAAAGCGGACGTCGAAATCTGGGAACGCGAGAATCCCTTACAGTTCGAAAGTGATGAGCACATTACTGTCGTCGAAGCCATGCTGCTGAAGACTCCCTGGTATGTCGAATTCGAAATGGAACAATGGCGTGACCGCGTGCTGCCGCTGCGTGACATCATCCCTCCCGGTGCGGAATAGAATCGTTTTGCTTCGCTGGCGCCATTCTGCTAATCTGAATGAGACTTTAACTTCCCCCCCTGAAACATCGCGGACCCACCCATGAAGCTTCACTGTCATTTATTGATTGTCTGTCTGTGCCTGCTGGTTTCCGGCGCTGGTTGTACCGTGAACTTCAGCGTTAATGCGGAACGGGAGGAAGACCTCGGCTCGCATCATGTCATCATTCGGCCGGGAGATACGATGACCACCACGACGGAAGCCACGTTCGGCGATGAAGCGACATACGAATTTACCTGCGGCGACGTGAAGGTTCGCATCGAAAACGAAGCGCTCTCGGTGAACGGCAAATCGTATGGGATGCTGGAACCCGGACAGGAAGTCATCGTCGATCATGGGACCATCAGTGTGGCCGGTGAAGTGCGACAGCCTGTCGTACCCCAGGCAGAATCGGCCGCGTCGCAGTCAGACTGATGTTATGGCTGTATATTTAATCTCCATCTTATGTTCCGAAATCGGCTAAGCAGGTCCGCTTCCCAACCGTCTCCCCGGCACGACCGTTCCAATGGGAATCGGGGGCTCCTTTCTCTCCCCTCCCGACTAGATTTCCAGAATTTTGTTGATCAAACGGGCAATTTCAGTAAGATAGATAATATACAAGGTATTTGCCGCCCAGGCAGGAGGTAAGCGATTCGGCGGATTGACGGAGCATTTTCCTTAATCCAGGAGCGAATCTCATGTTGGAACTGACGACAATCAGTGTTTTCTGTCTGCTTTGCTTTGCCCTGCTCAATCTTTACTGGGGCCAGCGGGTCGCCCGCCTGTATCAGGCCCACCTCGGTGAGAAATCCCACTCCAGTTACACACCGTCGGCGGCCGTCGTCCTGTCTCTGCGGGGCAATGATCCGTTTCTGGCCGACTGTCTGCATGGTTTGCTGAACCAGGATTATCCTGCGTACCAGGTGAAGATCATCGTGGATCACATTGATGATCCCGCTTTCGCTTTTGTGACCCAATACCTGGCAGAACACGAGCACCCCCATTGCGACGTCAGCATCCGCGAAGTTTCCAATGGGGTCTGTGGCCTGAAGAACGCCTCGCTGGTCCAGGCCATCCGGGAAGTTGATAACGATGTCGAAGTCCTGGCCTGGCTCGACGCGGATGTCATCCCCCATCGCAGCTGGCTCCGCGAACTGGTCTCTCCTCTGCAGGATCCCGAGGTCGGGGTCGCTTCGGGCATTCGCTGGTATGCCCCGCGGCATGCCAACCCGGGAACCATGGTCCGCCATGCCTGGAACACTGCAGCCATGATGCAGATGGTGGCCCTGGAAATTCCCTGGGGAGGTTCAATCGCACTCAGCCGGGAGATCTTCACTCATCCGCAATTAACCAATTCGTTCTCCCGTATGCTCTGGGATGACACAGGACTGAAAGTCATCGCAGATCAACTGGGCCGCAGAGTGGCCTTCGTGCCTGCCACGACGATGGTCAACCGGGAATCGATCTCCTTTGATTCCTGTTTCCGCTACATGACTCGCCAGCTGGTGAATGCCCGCTATTATCATCCGCACTGGTGGCTCGTCGCTGGCCTGGGATTGATGACGGCTGTCGCGCAGACTGCGTTGCTGGTTCTCAGTGTGCTCTTTATGCTGCAGGGTGATCTGACGGCAGCAGCGAGTTCCGCGGGAGTTCTGCTCTTCGCGAATGGCTGTGTGGCTGTGGCGATCTTCCGCATCAGTCTGCTGGTTCACAAGACGGTTAAAGCTCGCGGTGAGCATTTTCAGCGTCAACCGCTGCGCACGCTGGGTTACCTGGGAATCACGGTTTACATCTTCGCGGCTGCGTTACTGGCAGCCATGCGGACCCGCACCATCGACTGGCGCGGCGTACTGTACCATGTACCCGATCCGTTTAATGTGCAGATCATGCATTATGAACCGTATCGGCATCCCGAAGCGAATGCCTCATTGCTCGAGCTGGAACACGTTTCGATTTAAAACAGATGTTCCGTTTCGGGTGCAGTGCACCAGGTCTCAATCAGGAGACCTGCTTGATCCTGCGCGTCGACAGCGAGTAAGATAGAGCGGACTGAATGATCACAATCCCATCTCAGGCTGCCTTGCGCGCCCGTCTCCCGATGTAAAGACCTGCCATGTTTTCCGAATCCGCCTGGAGCCGCAAAAGTATCGGCGACGTCGATGTCGTCTACCATGAAGGCCTCTATCACCTGTTTCACCTGGTGCTGCCCAACCACGACTTCATCGCGCATGCGATCAGCGATAACGGACTCAACTGGCGGCGCGTCGACAACGCGCTGTTCATCGGCGATCCCGGAGGCTGGGACGACCTGATGCTCTGGACGATGCACGTCACTCGCGATCCGCATCAGCCGGGACACTGGCGGATGTTTTATACCGGCCTCTCCCGTCGCGACCAGGGAAAGAAACAACGCATCGGACTCGCCCACAGCGAAGACCTGTTTCACTGGCGAAAAGCCGACGTGCACTGGGAAGATCAGCGCGGCCACGACGACCCGGAGATCGTCAAGCAGACGCGGGCGAAGCTGGTTCGTTCGGTTTCCAACAGCATCAAGGCCAAGCAGAACCTGGAAAGCAGCTTTCCCCTGGAGCCAGATGCCGAGTTTTACGAATCTTCAGTAGACGAAGAACGCAACTGGGTCAGCTTCCGTGATCCCTTCTATTTTCACGAGGAAGACCGCGGCTGGCTGATGATGGCGGCACGCACCAACGAAGGCCCGCTGGTCCGCAGGGGCTGTGTCGGTCTGATGGAGGAATATAAACCCAACCATTTCCGCGCACTGCCGCCGCTGCACGCGCCGATGATGTATGACGACATCGAAGTTCCCAACCTGTTCCGCATCGACGGGGACTACTACCTCGTCGGCAGTCTGCGGGAAGACGCCAAGATCCGCTACTGGCACACCACAGATCCGGAGCAACCCTGGCGCAACTATTACGACAACGTGCTGCTCGCCAAGGGGAACTACGCCGGTCGCATCTGTCGAGACGACAAGGGGCTTCTGCTCTGGAACTTTTATGTCCGCGATCCCCACGACCGGATGACAAACAACATCCTGCCTCCGCCCAAGCGTCTCACACGCCGGAGCAACGGACAGTTAAAGGTCCAGACCTACGAAGGCATCATCGAACGCATTGTTGATAGCCTCGATTCCCGCTGCCTGCACACATTAAAAGGGGCCCGCGAGCAATCCTACTTCTGCATGCTCGACGATTCCCTCGAGCTGATCAGTCAGGCCGGCTTCCAGGGTTTTGTGTTCGACGAGGAAATCAACTGCTTTCGCATGCGGTGCCGTCTGACAATGAAGGGGGCCGGCAAATGTGGACTGCTGTGCCGGATCGATCCCGAAACACACGACGGCTATTATCTTTCACTGGACCTGATGAAAGGGATCGGCCAGTTCCGCGCCTGGAAAACGGGACCGCTCAGATCGGGCGAGCACATGATGCAGTTCGAATCACTGCAGGATGGTTTCTGGCGGGCCAGTGAACCGCAGGATGTCGAAGTGCAGATGATCTCCTTCGGCAGTTACCACGAACTCAGTATCAATGGGAACGTGATCCTCTCCCTGGCCGATGCGAACTTCAGCAGCGGAATGCTGGGCTTCTACGTGGAAACGGCTGCGTTGCACGTCTCCGATCTGGAAGTGCACCATATCAAGTCGCCCACCCAGACCGACGATCACCTGACCACCGGCTGGCGAACCAACGGTGAAGAACCGGGAACGCTTTTGCAGTAAGCAATCAGCTTGACGCGATGTTTCCGTTAACCGCCGAACAACTTCTCATATAGACTGTAGGCGGTGCGTCCTGCAAGCAGGAGCGAAGTGATCAGGCCGATAAAGCCCAGGAACTTCATCCAGAAAGGAATCGCGTTTTCGCCCGTCATGTCGGAACGGGTCGCCAGCCAGAGCATGGCGATGGCCAGCATCGGAATACCCAGCACGGTCAGTGACTGAGCGAAGATGATCAGCCCCACGGGACTCTGTCCCATCGTCTTGGTGTAGATAGCGACCACCATCCCCATCATCAACGCGCCGACGGTACACAGCTTGGGCCACTTCTCATCGATGTAGCCCCCTTTACCCAGGCCATCCGACAGGACCGAACCACCGATCATCGCGTTCACAAGGAAGGAACTGAAAGCACCGGCGAAAATCCCCAGCGAGAAAATGATCACCCCGAAAGTCCCGAACCCGGGTTCCAGACTCTTGGCGACATCCGCGACGGACCCCAGTGTTTTCACATCGGGATTCTGATACAACACCTTGGCGGCGGTGATCAGCACCATCATCGTAATCAGCCCCAGCACACAGATCCCGACAGTCGAGTCGATCAATCCCTGTTTGAGGTTATACCGGGTCCAGCCTTTCTGCCGCACCAGGTACGACTGATAAAAGGCTCCAGCCACGGAAAACGTCGTTGCATACAGCGCCACGACAGGCGTCATGACTTCGCTGAATTTGACTTTGCTTGTATCGAATTCGGGCAGGGAAGGAATGAACCCGGCGATCGCTGCCCCCCAGTCGGGCTTCGCCATCAGCAGGTTGATCGCAAAAGCGATAATCATGATCCCCACCAGGAGCTTCATCAGGTTTTCGATCATCGCATACAGATGTTTAAAACCATACAACGCCAGTATGATGAAAATATTCATCGCAATAATGATCATGATGTCTGCGTTGCTCGAACCCATAAACGGCTCGACCGCGGCGAGTACTCCCAGATTATTACTGAACTGAAAACAGGCGGCGATCAGAAACAGGATGATCCCCGTTGCAGCAGCCACCGGGCGTCCCGCTCGTTTCGCCAGTTCATCACAGATCGTTCCGTCCAGCTGAATCCCCAGTCGGGCTGAGAGCGCGGTCATCGCAATCATCATGATGACCGCAATCACCAGCACCCAGTTCATCTGATAGGCGTAAGTGTGCCCGATCTTGGAAGCCGACAAAATACTGCCCGGCCCCAAGACCACCGAGGCGGTAATAATCGCCGGGCCCAGGCTGCCGAGAATGCGCTTGATCAGATTTGATGGAGGCTGTTCGCTCATGGGAGATACCGTATTTTCTAAATAACCGAAAGAAATTCATCAGGCCGTATCTTAACAAACCTGATCCTCAAGTTAAGGTCTTACCGGTTGCAATTATGCAAATCGATCGTAAATTACGACCTCGTCTAATGTTAGCTGCCCAGCTCGTTCATTGGCGGGTCGCAGAGCCTTCCCCACAACCACGAACATTGAGATCAGGTGGTCCTCGGGAAGATTGATCAGTTCAGCCACTTTATCAAAGTCGAAACCATCCATGGGACAGGTGTCGTAACCCATCTCCTTGGCGACCAGCATCATGGTCTGGGCAGCCATCCCGCAGGAGCGCATGGCTTCATCCCGCTCGGCTTCGATGTTGTCTTTGTAATAGTTCAGAATCATCGGCACCAGTGCCTTCTGTACCGGTTCGGGGGCGTTTTTCCAGTAGCGGTCCGGCTCTTTTTCCCAGGCCTTCATATCCGCACAAATCACGACCAGCAGCGACGCATCGGTCACCTGCGACTGGTTCCAGGAAGCGTCCCGCAGCTTCTGTCTCAGTTCTGGATCTTTCACCACGAGAAACCGCCAGTGCTGAATATTGAAGGCGGTCGGGGAAAGCATGGTATAGGAGAGGAGCTTTTCGATTTCCTCATCGGTCATGCGATGCTCGGGATCGTATGCTTTGACAGAACGTCTTTCTTCTATTGCCTTTAAGGTGTCCATTATCTTTCGCTTCTCTTGACGGGTTCGGGTAATTCACAATGCGCCAGGCACTTACTATCATAGGCAGTCTCAGCAAGGATGAACACTCTCTGCCAAAATCGGAGGCAGGAAATCAGCTGTTTTTTTAGTCTTTTCGAGCGTCTCCACCCGGATTCTTCTCTGATCAAACATTGTCGCCCGCTGAACAGACCCCTATAGTAGTTACTAAGGGCTACCGGACTTCAGGCACGGATGAGAAGGTCAACCCCCGTCCCCGGGGGCACCTGCACAATGGAATTAATCAACAGGATCGGACGATGTCCCAGTCAGATAAAAAACAGACCACCGCAGATAAAAACAGTGCCGATGCTCAACCGGAACAAAAGAAACGCTCCTTCGGACGCACCTTTCTGATTCTGCTGGTCATCGTCGGTATTCTCACCTGGTTTGCACCACAGATCATCTCGCGTACCGCGCTCAAAGATTCCATTCTGCCCCTCGTTCTCAAACGCTATCCCGCGGATATCAAAACGGGTGACGTCACACTTGGCTGGGGGCAGCCGGTCTCCTTTCAGAATATCGTGCTGGAAGACTTTGAAGGACGCCCCGTGGTCCGCATCAAACAGATCCAGACACAGAAAACGCTCTGGGAACTGGCGAAGGACCGCAAGCAGGTCGGCGATGTGAACGTGACCGGCGTGGATTCCTTTACTTACGTCAACAGTCAGGGAATCGCCAACCGGGACTTCATCACGGCACTCATCAACAAAGGGACCGAGGAACATCCGGAAGGCGAACCGGGTAAAGAGGAACCGCCGAAAACGGGTCTGCGTCAATCGCTGAAACTGAACCTGACCGATTTGAATCTGTTTGTT
Source organism: Gimesia sp. (assembly GCF_040219335.1). Classification (NCBI taxonomy): domain Bacteria; kingdom Pseudomonadati; phylum Planctomycetota; class Planctomycetia; order Planctomycetales; family Planctomycetaceae; genus Gimesia; species Gimesia sp. Next base: position 17,371 of record NZ_JAVJSQ010000001.1, read on the forward strand.
GTCAACACAGACCAGCAGGCGAAAGAAGAGGAAACTCCCTACCTGGCCGGCATGAACATTACGGTGACCCGTCCCGGCCCGCGAACCGAACCGGTACTCGTGGAAGGAAACTGGCAGGAGAAACTAGCCGAGAATGCGGGCAGCAGCAAACCTGCGGAAATCGCCTTTACCGCCAGTGTGGTCAATGCAGACCAGCCCGATGCTTCCCGCTCCGGTTCACTCAAATTCAAATCACGATTTTTCGACCTCAAACAGTTAACGCCCATGGTGCAGGCCTTCTCCCCGGGCGCTTATATTGACGGCATTTCCAATTCCGAAATGGAAGTCAAATGGTCGGGCACAAAAGAGGCCCCCCGCTTCACTGTCAAAGGAAACTGGGAAGCGGCCCCCTTCGTCTTCAGCGCCCCTGAGCTGATCGGTAACGACGAAATCTCGACCGACTATGCGAAAGGGAACCTGGACCTGATGGCCGCCGATGGCGTGCTCTACTTCAAACAGGCCGAGACAGAATCACAGCTGGGGAAACTGGCGCTGCAGGGCAAAATCAATCTGAAGGACCTGCAGCACGAGGATCGCCGCGAACGTCTGGCCGGTCTGTTGTCATCCCGTCTCAAGCTGACCGGCGATCTCGACCTGGCCGAGGCAGCGCGCCAGCTGCCGGAAACCGTGCACCTGAAACCGGGAATGCGAATCACATCGGGGAACGTCAACTTCGAACTCTCCAACTATAATCCGCAGCAACCCGAAGAAGCAGCCGGTCAGACCTGGCTCGTTGCTCTGAAAACTTCCGACCTGAACGGGGTAAACCAGGGACGCGAAATCCGCTGGCAGCAGCCGATCGAACTGCTGATGCGGGTCCGCCGTGAAGCGGAACAGTTCGAAATTGAATCGCTCCGCTGTGCCTCGGACTTCCTCAAGCTCAGCGGCAGCGGCAATGCACGGGACCTCAAGATTCAGCTCGAAGCGGACCTCGATTTGCTCTCACAGCACCTGGAACAGTTTGTCGATCTGCAGGCCGTGGCCCTCAAGGGAAAACTCAAAGGAGAAGTCGATTTTCAGATCGAGAACGAGAACTGGAAAACTCAGTCTTACCTGACGTTTCAAAACCTGCAGCTGGCAGCCCCCGATCGCCGCGGCTGGAGCGAGCCCAAGCTCGAACTCACCATCGATGGCGCCGGCACCACCGACGAGAAGCAGCTGCACGTCGAACGTTTTATCGTCACGCTGCTGGCCGGCGAAGATTCTTTCCAGGCGAAACTCAAAGCACCGACAACCATCGAACGTCAGGCGGAAGCAGATCAGAAACAGCAGGTGCTTCCGTTCCAGGTCCAGCTACGGGGTAAAATCGCGTCCTGGGCCGATCGCGTACGTCCCCTGGGGAGCCAGGACCTGGAGCTCGGAGGCAACGTGCAGTTCTCCTCGGCAATCTCGATTGGTGACGAGTACGTGGCGCACGAAAACACAACCCTCGATCTGACCAATCTGCATATCGCCTCTCCCTCCCTCTGGATCGATGAGCCGCGGGCCGAACTCAAAACGGCCGGCAGCTGGGATGGCAAACACAAGACATTGAAACTCGCCACACTGGCCTGGCGGAGTGAGGCGGTTGCCGTCAATGGCGAAGGGATTGAAGTACAACTGCCCCATGCTGAAGTCAGCACTCCCTCGCTCGACGGGAAACTCGCCTTCAATGGCGACCTGCACCAGATGACCAGCTGGTTTCAGAATCCCGCAGAACCGCCGACACAGAAATATTATGGAAACATCCAGGGGCAGGCCAACGTGGTCGTCAATGACCAGGGCCGGATGGCGAACTGGCGGACGACCATCAAGGACTTCGCCATCGAAGCGCCCCGGCGCCCCGATACGCGGGTCACAAAAGAACCGATTGCCAGCCAGCGCAATCCGGGCTGGGTGATCAGCTGGCAGGAACCGGAGATCCGCATCGAAGGGGACACCCGTCAGAGCCTGCAGGAAGACACTGTCGCGCTCAACCAGATGTCGATTCACTCTGATATGCTCGATCTGACAGCGAAAGGCAAGATCGATAACTGGAGTACCACCCGCAACATCCGCCTGGCGGGTGAAGTGACCTACGACTGGGAAAATCTGACGCCTCTGTTGCGCAGCAAACTCGGCCCCGATGTGCAGATTGTCGGAAGAGAGACACGTCCGTTTAACTTAAATGGTCCGCTCGGCTCGCCGCAATCACAAGAAGTCGAAGCGGTGGCCCTCGACAATATCCAGCCCCGACCACTGTATCCGAATACGCGGCCCCTGTTCGTACCGACCACCCGTTACCAGGATCTGACGGGTGAAGCGGGTATCGGCTGGGAACAGGCCAACATTCGAGGCCTCACCAGTGGCAAGACGACCATCGAAGCCCGCATCAAAGACGGCCAGATTCATATTACCCCCATCGACCTGCAGGTGAGCGGCGGTCGACTGCGGGTGGCCCCCATTATTCGCCTGGACGTCAAGCCGACGGCCCTTGTCTTTGGTAAGGGGGAAGTGATTGACCGCTTCCAGTTCACTCCCGAAATGACCCGCAACTCGCTCCGTTTTGTGGCGCCGATGATCGCCAACAGCACGAGCATTCAGGGACAGTTCTCACTGAGTCAGGACTATGCCATTATTCCGCTCGACGAACCGGCGCTGGGTGAAGCCCGCGGTGCGATGTCCATCCAGTCAGCCAAGGTGGGACCGGGCCCGTTGTTCGATGCCCTGGCAGGGAAAATCGATCAGGTCCTGGCGATGATCAACATCAATCGTGACGGTCGACTGATCGGCCCCGATGCGATCTTCATGCAGGTCAACAATCAGACCGTGCAATACCATATGATTGACGGCCGCGTTTATCACAGCCCGTTCCAGGTCAACATGAAGGGCATCACGATTACCACCACCGGTTCGGTGGGGCTGGATGAATCACTCGACCTCGTTGCTGAAGTGGGTTTCACAAACATGCTGCCCCAGGACAGCGACAAGCCGCTGATTAAGGCGCTGCTCAGCCGTCCGCTCAAACTACCCATCGGCGGTACGCTCAAAAAACCCAAGGTCGACATGAGCTCGGTTGGCAATTACGCCAAACAGATGGGCGTGAATGCCCTGGACGCCGTGCTGGGAGGCGGCATTGGTTCCCAGATTCAGAGCCTGTTCCCCGAGCGGACCCCGGAAGAAATGGAACGCATCCAGAAGGAACGCGAGGAACGTCGCAAAGAACGCGAAAAACGCCGCGAAGAACGACGCCTCGAAAAGCTCAAACGCAAACAGTAACTCTGATCAACGCACACCAACCGTGAGCGGAATGGTTAATAGCAGGAACACACAGAGAAGTATCAATCAACGCAAATTCTGATTTCCAGTAGCCAGTCAGCGTTTATTGAATCGTTGTAACCGTGGTTGAAGGTATACGGTTACCCTTGAAGTGAGGACTTCAATTACAGAAAAACCTATTAGCCGCAAGGCGCTAGCCTAATGGTACTTACCTTCCTTCATTCTTCTTCCGCATCCGATCTTTTCTCGCGTTTTTTGAAGTGAGTTGACTTGGTACGGCGTCGATACGCTTCCCTTGGATATTTGCGTCCCGGTCGGTTGGGTAGCTTGTCTTGCATGGCGATCCCCAGCGCGAATCGATAGCGTTCTCTCCAGTCGGCAGCTGTGGTATACATCGACGACAACAGAAACTGCCAGAACGTGGTACAGATTCGTTTGAAGCTCATCCGACGGGGAGACACCTTCACCAGCTCTGCCGCCTGACGCCGGAATTGAACAATCAGATTATAGGCGACCATTGATGTCATCAGTTCCTTATGGAACATCTCAACGCCCCGCGCACGAATGTTTTCCGTATCCAGGACCACTTTGATATTCCGAATATCGGTCTCGACATCGGTCCGCCGCGCATACAGGTCGGACAGCATCTCGACTGATTCATCCAGGCTGGTTACCAGATACAGCGGCTTCCCTTCGTCCGTTTCGAATTCATGCAGTTGAACCGACAGTACTGCGTCGGCAGGCAGCTCGGGATGCTTCTTGCGTTCACTGGGGCTGGGCTGCCACTGACAGGACCAGGTCTTCCAGTTCGCGCCTTCGTCAACCAGGGTTGCAGTCTTGCGCAATCGATCGAACCGCTGCTTAGACAGCCGGAACAGGAATGACAGACCAGCCTGCTGAACCTTGTGGGCCACGGAGAAAATACCATAGCCCGCATCCGCCATGACGATACTGTCAGGGGGCATTTGCGTCAGGCAGTTGTCGATCAGCGCGGTTTCAGACACGGCCTCGGGACCGTACATGGCGCCCACTTCCGGAACCAGGGCAGCACCGCTGGAGAGTTCATGCGCGACCACCAGTAAAGCCACAGGCCAGACCCCTTCGCCGTATTGATTCGAAGCGGGAGGATACAGTTTCTGCAGTTCTGTTTCGGGAGCCAGTGTGATCGTGGTCCCATCGATCATGAACACGCGACGGTCCTGGAATGACGTCGGCGACGCTTCGATCATGGACTGGCTGACCTGCCTGGCAAACCATTCGGCAACACTGCACGGCAGACGCGTTCTGGCCCGGCTGTAGGCGCCTGTATTCAGCGAAAGTGTCCCCTCTGAAACGCGTTTATTATCGGGCAGCAGCTCAGGTTTGGAATCCAGCAGTTTTTTGACAGCCGCTTTCAGGGAAGCATCCGGATTCATCCGCTGATACACGAGCATCCAGAGGACGACACTGATCGTATAAACGGCGTTCGGATGAGCGGGAAATAGCGCGTCGGCCTGACTCAGATCGACCAGTTCCTGAATCTGTTCGAAGGCTTTGTCGAACTCCTGATCGAGTTGGGGATCCGCGGGGATCGTTCGTTTTGCACACATGCCAATATGACTCCTTTCTAAAGAAGTGATAAGTTGTGCGCAAATACCGTGCCAGTCGCGGCGCTTTTGTTGGTTGTTTCTAAGGTAAGTGCCATTAGGCGCTAGCCACCGGTAATATATACAACGCGGCTAAAAACTACCGGCAGCTAGCGCTTTGCCGCTCAGTTTGATGGATGATTTATTTTATGATCGAACGATTCACCTATTTCATTACCTGGACCACTTATGGAACGTGGTT
>NZ_JAVJSQ010000002.1 GCF_040219335.1 Gimesia sp.
GGGACGAGTCCGGATCCGGAACGGGTTATACATGCCCACCGTCACGGCCCTGAATCACAACCCCAGGATCAAAGCGTTCTACAAACGGCTCGTGGAAAATGGAAAGCCCAAAATGGTGGCGCTGGTCGCTGCGATGCGAAAGCTACTCATCATTATCAACACCATGGTAAAGGAAGGGAAAAAATGGGAGGCTAACGTGATAAATTTCTGATTTTTTAAGACAGTCGCTACTACTTTATTAGTGTTGAAATATCACCAGGTGATCGGGGGCGAGTTGGATTTCGTTGTCCTGGATCAGGGGCTCTGATACCGAGGAGAGCTCAAGCGAACCTGTAAGGGGGATGCGAACGGGTTCTGCGTCCGTATCTGTGACCGGGGTGAGACGGGCGTGGATAGTGATCGTGCTCCCCTGCTCTGGCTGCAGGTATTGGAGCGTGAAAATATTGTGCTCCCGGTCAACGCTGGTCTGCAGGTGGTCAGCGGTCAGCCAACCTGCGTCGATCCCCTGTTTGCGGAAGTGGAGCAGGCTTTGATACCAGTGGAACATGTCCGGATCTCGGTGCGGGGCTTCATTCCATTTCGCTTTGAAAAACGCTTCGGCCTGCGAGGGGAGCAACGCATCCTGCCAGATATGAGGTGGGTAATCGCCTCGACGGCCGATGTCGACGGCGTCGCGGAGATGTCGATCTTCAAAGTCGACGAAGAAAGGAAACGGCGCGGAAGTTGCGAATTCTTCCCCCATGAAGATCAGCGGAATTCCAGGATATAGGAGTACCAGACCGGCGGCTGCTTTCTGGAACGGTTTGGACGTCAGATGGTGAATCCGTTTGCCGTGCGGATGGTTGCCGACGCTGTCATGGGTTTGCAATGCGATGACCAGCGACTCGAAATGCCGGCTGTCCCGTTCCCTGTCAGTGACGCGTTGTGAGTCTTTGCCGGCGAAGACGTATCCGTGAGCCAGCGACTCCACGAGGTCCGCAGTTCCGTGGTACTGACGGTGAGTCAGCGAGAGGTCCGGCAGGACGTGAGAATAGATCGAGTACATCAGGCAATCGCACCAGATGCCGTCGTAAGGAGTGCGGTCCTGATCGGGAGTGAGGAGTTCGTGGTTGTAGGCATTGGTTTCGGCGAAGAGGTGGATGGGCCAGCGTACGGTCTCCGCGAATCGTGAGACGCCCTGGCGGATGTCATCCAGGATGTCAGGGCGACTGTCATCGTACATGCAGTGCACGGCGTCGAGGCGAAGTCCATCGAGGTGAAACTCTTCGAGCCAGTAGACAGCATTATCGACGATGAACTGCCGGACGTGTTCTGATTCCGGACCATCGTAGTTGAAGGCGTCTCCCCAGGGGGTGTGATGTTTGTCGGAAAAATAGGGACCGAATTCAGAGAGGTAGTTCCCCTCCGGTCCCAGATGGTTGTAGACCACGTCCAGAATAACGGCGAGGCCGGAGCGGTGACATTCGTCAACGAAGGCGCGGAAGTCGTCAGGTGTGCCATAGGTGTTACGGACGGCGAAGAGGTCGACCCCGTCGTAGCCCCAGTTCCAGCGACCGGGAGACTGGGCGACCGGCATGATTTCCACTGCGGTGATGCCGAACTCGTTCAGTTCCGGCAGGCGTTCGATGGCCGCTCGGAACGTGCCTGCCTGGGTGAAGGTGCCGACGTGCAGTTCGTAGATCACGAGGTTTTGTTTTTCAATTCCCTGCCAGCGCTCATCGGCCCAGGGGAAGTCGCGGGGATCGATGATCTGCGAGACATTGTGGACTCCCCGCGGCTGATAACGCGAGGCGGGATCGGGGCGCGTGGTTTCTCCATCAAGGCGGTACTGATAGCAGGCATTCGTGGAGGCCTGGGGAATGGTGCCTGAATGATATCCCTGATGATCGCGCACCAGTTCGTGGCTGATGTTCGCGCTGTCGGTATTGATCTCGACATGCACCTGCTTACAATGAGGCGCCCAGACGCGGAAGTGCGTATCCCGGGAGGTCACAGGGGTGGCGCCAGGACGCGTGATTTCCGTTGGTTCGGGGGCTGCGAGTCCAAACCAGCGACAGCCTTCCAGCACTGCGGAGGTGGCGGTGGCTGAAGCGAGAAAGAGGCGGTCATCCCAACCGGATTGGCGGTGCAGGTTATAGACTCGCTGGGCCAGGCTGCGGTCGGCATTTCCGACCAGAATCGTACGGTAGCCTGCAGTGAGCGCGGCCAGGTCGTTTCCGGAGTCTCCTGAAAAGACGGTGCTGGAAGGATCGAGCTGATTCTCCTTGTGCCACCACTCGAGGGCCAGGGCCTTGGAGACGGTAGCGGGGAGCAGATCGATCAGACCATCTCCGTTAAAGGGATCGACGCTGTGAATGATCGAGTATGGGGCGTCGGTCTTGTCGAGAATCTGCTGGATGCGGTCGACTTCCTGTTCCAGCAGTGACGCGTCGGTGTAGTAACTGAGTTTGAATCTCCCCTGCTTTTCCGGTTCCTGTAAACGCAGGCCGGAAATCGGCTGCAGGAGTTCGCGGAGCTTCTCGATGGGCATCGAGGTAATGATTTGATCCTGGTAGTCCTGGTAGGCCGAGACCGGTTCAAATTCACCTGAAGTCTGGCGTTTAAAGATGGATGTGCCGACGTCGCAGATGATCCACTGCGGGATCGGCAGTTCGAACTCTTTAATCGCCTGGGAGACGGAAGCGAAGTGACGGCCCGTGACGAAGACGACGGATACATTACGGCTCTGGAACTCTGTGGTGAGAGTCTTCAGATCGGCCTGGTTTTGGGGATCCTGATTCAGGGGGATAAAGGTGCCATCCAGATCGGTGGCCAGAATCTGGGCTGCGGGATCTGTCAGCGGATTGTCTGCGCGAGACATGGGACGCTCCGTCGGTTAGACGCGATTGAGCCAGAGAATCTGGTAGGGGGCGAGCACGATGTTCTCTGAGGTCGCGTAGGTTTTGTCGTCGATCATATTCTGGAAGAATCGTCCGAGGCCAGCGGTGCGGATCTTATTTCCGTCGATTTGCTGAGGTTCCTCGGAGAAGTTGGCGAGCACGATCAGGCGGTTGCCTTCATTGATGCGGATGTAGCCCAGCACGTGTTCGTTGGTAAGCGCGATGAGGTCCATCTCCTGACCCGCGAGGGCCGGCAGCGATTTGCGGAGAGCGATCAGCTTCTGGGTGGTGCAGTAAATGTGGGTGCGGATGGAGCCGTTGCCCGCGTTGCGGTGGTCGTCAAGTTCTTCGAGGAATTCCCACTGCATTTTGGGGCGATGGATCCAGCGGGAGTCGCCGGCCTTGGCGGGATCTTTGACGAAATCGTAATCGTTGAGCATGCCCCACTCTTCGCCGAGGTAGAGTAGTGGAATGCCACCGATACTCAGTGAGACCCCGTGCAGGAGCAACATGCGTCGCAGAGCGAGTTCCTTCTTCTCCTCGTCGTCTTCCTCAATGGCCTGTTCCAGTCCGGCGAGCGACGCCATGGTTCCCGAGATGCGCATGTCGCCAGTCTCGAAGTTTTCCTGAAAAGGAACGCCGCGCGCGAAGGAGCCCGGAAACTGACCGGTGTAGAAGTCGTTAAGGAATTTACGATGATCATAGGCGTTGATGCCGATGGCCTGGGCATCGGCGTCGTCGAAGGTCCAGCCGATGTCGTCGTGGCAGCGGAGGTAGTTGACCCAGGCAGTGTTGCGGGGCAGTCGATAACGGTGGCTGAGGGTCTGCACCAGGAGATTGACTTTGCGGGTGGCCAGCGATTCCCAGAGGAGCGCCATCAGTGTGGGGTTGTAAGAGATCTGACACTCGTGCTCGCTGATGTACTTGACGACGTCGTCGGGATGTACGATGGCTTCGGACTTGAACAGCAGACCGGGGGTGGCGATGCGGGCCAGGCGGTTGAAGGCCTGGATCAGAGTGTGTGCCTGCGGGAGATTCTCACAGCTGGTTCCCATCTGTTTCCAGATAAAGGCGACCGCGTCCAGGCGGAGGATGTCGATACCCGTGTTGGCGATGAAGAACATCTCTTCGAGCATGGCGCGAAAGACCGCGGGGTTGGTGTAGTTCAGATCCCACTGGAAGCTGTTAAATGTGGTCCAGACCCACTGCTGCATTCCGTCGTGCCAGGTGAAGTTCCCGCGACGCACGGTGGGAAAGATTTCGCGGAGGGTCCGTTCGTATTTCTCCGGTTCGGTGCGGTCCGGGAAGATGTAGTAGTACTCCTGAAACTCACGGTTCCCGGCTTGCGCGAGGCGCGCCCATTCGTGGTCGTCCGCGGTGTGGTTAAAGACGAAATCGAGGACAAGCGAGATGCCTGCTTTCCGCAGGTCGGCAGCGAACAGACGTAAATCGTCAATCGTCCCGAGACGGGGATCGACAGAGCGATACGTACTGATTGCGTAACCGCCGTCGTTATTGCCGGGGCGGACTGCGAATAAGGGCATCAGGTGCAGATAAGTCAGACCGAGATCTTTAAAGTAGCCCACATGCTCGCGAAGTTTGCTGAGGTTCTCCCCGAATAGATCGACGTAGAGTGCCCCTCCGTTGATGCGTTCGGACTGGAACCAGTTGGGTTCGTTGATCCGATGCCGGTCCAGTTCGCAGAGTTCTTCTCTCCGTTCCGCCCACGCTCGGGCTGCGGTGAGCAGCACGTGTTCGATGTGGAAGAAGAAGTCGTAACGGTTGTGATAGAGTTCGAACAGCAGACGGAACAACGGGCGCCAGTGCTCGTCGAGTCGCAATTCAAATTCATGCTGCCTGGCATCACTGATCTGACTCTCCTGCCAGACCTGAGCTAACCGGGGCTGCAAACGTTGCAGGGTCAGATCTGCCTTGAAGTCAATCTCATCCTGTGTCTTGCTCATTCGATCCGATCGTTGGGAATGGTAATCTTATCTAAGAAGTTGTAGTACTTGATTCCTTCGAGGATGCCTGCAGCGTGGGTTGCCTGCGCGAAGTAGACGCGGGGTCGATTACGCAGACGTTCCAGCTCTTCGCTGTGGTTGCCGACGACGACTCCCAGGGTGCGTCCCAGCAGCATTCCCGCGTCATTTCCGGAATCGCCAGAGACAAGAACGTGTTCGGGAGCGAAGCCCCATTTCCAGAGCACGTGCCTCATTGACAGGTCGCTGCCCCCCCGCACGGGGATGACATCCAGGTACATGCCGAGCGACATCACAACCTTAGCACGTAATCCTGCTTCCCGGAGAATTTTTTTGATTTCCGAGAGGCTGGGGCTGAGACTGGTATCAATTTCATAACTGATTTTGAATTCTGACTGATGTTCTTCGATTTGCGGGAAAAATCCGGGGAGTGAATCCAGCACTTCGCGAATTTTCTCGGGTTGCCAGGCGTAATCGATTGATTTACGCCAGCTGAGGTCGGGAGTGAGATTCTCGCCGTAGTGTAACTGTGTTCCCGCGTCCGTATCAATCAGGTCCGGCTGAGGGAGCCCCAACTCCTGGATCAGTTCCATGGCACTGTCCAGACGTCGGCCCGTCGCAATTCCAAAACCAATATGATCATTCGCACGGATGAGTTCGATGAACTCCTGCAATGCCTCGTCATCTCCCGTCAGTGTATTGTCCAGATCGGTGATAATCAACCGGTCAAATTCGGGAAGACGACGCGAGGTCGATTTGTCGGCCAGCACGGGGGCGGGAGAGTGCTCCAGGATATCCTGCAGGTCCCTCAAGTAACGCTGCGCGTGGTTATTCCAGGAGTAATGTTCACGGGTGCCTGCGATCCCGTTTGTGGACCAGTCAGACCACTGCTCCGGCTCAGTAAGGGCGCGGAGTAGTGCGTGTTCGATGGCTTCTTTATCCAGAGGATCGACAAGCAGGCCGTTCTGGCAGTTGGCGATTATGTCCCGCGGTCCTCCATCGTTGGTGGCGACGACGGGGAGCCCTGTGGCACCGGCTTCAAGCAGTGTGAGTCCGAACGGCTCCGTCAGGGCGGGATTGATGAAGACCCCCTTCAAAGATGTAGCGAGCCGGTAGAGCTCAGGGACATCACTCGGCGTATGGGATTTAGGGTACGCGACCTTCCCATACAGGTTATAGCGGTCAACCAGGTAGAGCACGCGGTTGATGATGGTCCGCTGCGATTTGGGCAGATCGCGGAGGTCATCGCGAGTTCCCATGACCATCACGAGGTTGGCTTTCTCCTGCAGCTGTTCGCTTTCGCCGTAAACCTTGACCAGCATTTCCAGGTTTTTGCGTTCATCCGGTCGCGCCATGGTGAGGATCATTGGCTTGTCCGGCTCGCGCAGGAAGGGTTTCAGCTCTTCGGCGAATGCAGGTATTTTCCAGTCAGGTTTCGCAGGAGAAAATGACGAGAGATCCACGCCGGGAGGGATGACTTCCATCCGGGCGGGTTCATAGTGGTCGTAGAGTTCGTATTGCTGCTGGACTTCCTGGTTCGTGCTGGTGACTACCATGGAAGCGGTTTCCAATGCGAGTTCTTCCGCTTCGATGCGTGCGGTGAACTTGTAGCGGTTTTCCAGTTTATCCATTGATTCCGGATCAGTTTTCCCCAGTGAGAGTCGCTGGCGTTTGACCCGTCCCAGTGAATGTCCAGTAAAGACATAAGGAATGTGCAGCAGTCGGGCCAACTGGGCTCCCGCTACGCCAGCGTCCGCGTAATGTCCGTGAATGATGTCAGGCAGACCCGTGCGACGGAAGTGCTGCAGCGTCTGGTCGATAAACAGTTCCAGGTACGGCCAGAGCGATTCTTTACGCAGATAACGTTTGGGGCCGAACGGGACGCGGACGATCTTTGCGTTCTCAGAAATTGGTTCTTCAACCTGCGCGTAAGCGTCATCGACTTTGGGGTCAATGATCTGGCGGGTGAGTACCTCGACTTCTTTAACGCGCGAGTGAGCGGCGAGTTCTTTGGCCAGTTCCAGTACGTATTTGACCTGGCCGCCGGTATCCGCATCGCGGCCCAGTTCGGGATCGTGTGCCCGAATCAAACCGTGCAGACTGATGAGCGTAATTTTCAGATCACCGCGTCTCGCAGAGGCAATGCCTGCCCCACGAGGATCAACGACTGCGTCTGAAAAGGGTTCATTTAATACGTTATGGCTCATTGAGTTCATCCTGTTAAATTCTATTCCTGAGTTAGGGGCCCGCTGCGATGTCGCAATCCTGAATAACGGGAGTGATGGTAAGAGGTTCGCGTGAAAACGTGTCGGCGGGAGCGCGGCGAAAAAGTCGTTCGCCGATTTTGAATAACGTCAAAGTCGGCTCTGTTGAGTGGAGATATCAGTCGAGCAGGTCCGGTCGCTGAGCGACCACATTGGTCGCCAGCCAACCACCCGGGGATATCTCCTGCTGGGGCGAGTACAATCAAAACGGGTTTGTTAATTGCTTTCTCCTGAATGGTCATCCTGAGTCCAATGTACTGGGAATTAACTATGCAAAGGGCATGCCGAACCGGGGGGTAGAGGTCCAGCAGTGATGAGACATATCTGGCCCAAAATAAGTGCCACAGTTGTCTCATATGTGTGCGTGATGATATAATGGGAAACGCGTGTCGCATTTGCGAGTGAGAAATCGACCGTCGATTTCTCTGTAAATTCAGTCTCGTGCTCGCTGAATTCACCGCAAATAGTGGCCGGGAGGTGTCTCATGGAAAAACCTTTGCTCGTCTGTACGTTATCGAAACGTCAGGCCAGGACAGCCCTGGAGTCTGAAGGCTGCGATCTGCTGGTGGTCTCCTCTGCCGAGCAGATTCTGTCGACGGAATTCCCTCGCTCGCCCCGTTTGTTTTTGATGACGGCGACTGCAGAGAACCTGGAAGAAGTTCTGGGCGTCATCAGCGTTTTGCGCAATCAATGGCCACTGACGGACATTCTGATCTGGGCACCGGTTATCGAGAATGAGCAGGTCCGTATCTTGTTTCAGTCAGGCGTGAGGGATGTATGTCTGTCTCAGTCCGTGGAGCAACTGCAGCAGTTGGTGAAAGAGACGCTCGAGAATCAGCAGTTTCTGCCCCGCATGCACGATCTGAGTCATCAGCGGAAAAAAGGGGCGCGTTTTGAATCGATGCTCAGTCGCAGCCTGGCGATGTGGGATCTGTTCGAACTCTGCACGCGTGTGGCACCGACGGATGCGACCGTTTTGATCGTGGGAGAGACGGGGACCGGTAAAGAACTGCTGGCGCGAGCCGTACATCGTCGTTCGGGAAGATCGGGGCGTTTTGTCGCTGCGAATTGTGCGAGTATTCCTGCGGAACTGATCAACTCCGAACTGTTCGGTCATGAGAAAGGAGCCTTCACCGGTGCGGAACGGGCCAAGAAAGGTCTGGTGATGCATGCGAATGGAGGGACACTGTTTCTGGATGAAATTGGCGATATGCCTCCGGAAGCACAGCTGTGCCTGCTGCGGATGCTGCAGGAAAAACGGATTCGGCCTGTGGGCAGTCAGTCTGAAGTCGAGATTGATGTGCGGATCGTGGCGGCAACGAATGTACTGCTGGACCTGGCTGTCCGCGAGGGACGATTTCGCGAGGATCTGTTTTACCGACTCGATGTGATCCGCGTGAATGTGCCTCCACTGCGTCAGCGTCCGGAAGATATCTTTCTGTTGTTCGGCCATTTCACCAAACGACTGGCGCGGCATTACGGGTTGGAACCGCCGGTCTTTACGGACAGCTTTCTGGATGCCCTGCTCGATTACGAATGGCCGGGTAATGTGCGTCAGCTGGAAAATTTCAGTGAGCGGCTGGTACTGGCCCGGTTTCCCTCGGCTCTGACAGCACGGGATTTTGCCCGACTGCGGAGTACCAATCTGGCAGAGACCGGGCAGACGCTGGAACATAAGCAGCAGGCGGTCTGGCGGAAGAGCATTGATGCGTCGCGGACGCTGCAGGAGAATCTGGAGCCCGTGATTGAGCAGCTGGAACGCGAGTATTTACGGGCGAAGCTCAAGCAGAATTCCGGTCGGGTGGCAGAAACCGCTGACGCCGCAGGGATCAGCAGACGGACCCTCTTGCGCAAGATGAAACAGTATGGAATCGAGAAGCAGGATTTCAAAGACTGACAGTTCGGGAATTTTAAGCTGACCGGGCAACCCGCAGATTGTATTTCCTCCCCCCTCTGATTAGAGTAATTACTAAACAAGGTTATTGAATCGGCTGAGAGTCAAATCCAGCCTGGTTGTCAGCGTCATTATATCAAGAAGGAATGATCGATGAATTTAAAGTCACTCTGCAAAAGTGGTCTGTTTTCCCTGCTGGTTCTGGCTGTCATGGGAACTGCTGCCGTGAATGCAGGCGAAAAGAAGTCCGACAAGAAAATGAATCAGCCTCCGGAAGGCTTTATCGCCCTGTTTAACGGTAAAGATCTGTCCGGCTGGATCGGCATGAATTATCACATCGTCAAAGGGAAAAGCCCGATGGCCGTGAAGAAGATGTCGGAAAAAGAGCGGGAAGAACTGCTCAAAAAGAACTGGGAAGACGTACTGGAACACTGGTCCGTGGAAGATGGGGAACTGGTGAATGACGGTCATGGCGTCTATCTGACAACAGCTGAAGACTTTGGTGACTTCGAACTACTGCTCGATTACAAGACCGTCGCGAAAGCAGACAGCGGTATCTACTTACGCGGTGTGCCTCAGGTGCAGATCTGGGATACGACCGAAGAAGGTGGTAAATGGGATCGGAAGGCGAATCTGGGTTCCGGTGGTCTGTTCAATAACAAAGGGGAAGGCAAGTATCCGCTGGTACACGCCGATAAACCCTTTGGTGAGTGGAATCATTTCCGGATCATCATGAAGGGGGATAAGGTTACGGTCTACTTCAATGACAAACTCGTTGTAGACAACAAAAAGATGGATAATTATTATGAGAAGGACCAACCGATCTATGAGACGGGGCCGATTCAGCTTCAGACTCATGGCGGTGAAATCCGTTTCAGAAATGTCTTTCTGAAAAAGCTGTAAACCGTACAAAACAGAATTCGGAACCAGCTGTCCCCCGGGTGCGGGACAGCTGAACTCCGGGTGCTGTTTTCGATATAAGATTCAGGGAGGAGTTAAGGAATGGTTTCCTGCACGCACCGCTTATTTGTGACCGGCCTATTTTTATGGCTGCTGGTCGGCTGCACCAAAACGACTCCCGTTGAAGAAATCTCTGTCCAGTCCAGCGGCGTCTCCCTGAGTGATTCTGACGTTCCCGATCTGTCAGATGTCTGGCCAGGCTGGCGTGGACCGGAACGGAATGGACACGCCCCGAACCAGGACCTGCCCGTCCAGTGGAACGCGTCCAAGAATGTGGTCTGGCGTACTGATATTCCCGGACGCGGACACAGCTCTCCCATCGTGGTTGGTGACCAGGTGATGCTGGCCACCGCCGATGATGCGGATCAGGAGCAGATGGTGATCGCCTATCACCGCAAGGATGGCACCGTGCTTTGGGAAACCGTCGTGCATCAAGGGGGCTTCCCCTCTGACGGGGAACTGCATAAAAAAGGAACCAATGCGAACGGAAGTCTGCTCTGCGACGGCGAGCGGATCTTTGCTGCCTTTCTGAATTCAGGGAAAGTCATCGCGACCGCACTGGATCTAGAAGGTAAGCAACTCTGGCAGCAGGAACTCGGGGCCTTTAATTCCAAGTTTGGATACGCTCCATCTCCCCTGCTCTACAAGTCATTTGTAATCATAGCCGCCGACAACCGGGGGGGCGGATACATTGCTGCTCTGGATCGACAGACGGGCAAGATCGCCTGGCGGGTCGCGCGACCGGCGGTGAGTACCTATTCCAGCCCGATCGTGGCGCATGTGGGAGGTCGGGATCAACTGCTGATCAGCGGCTGTGACAGTGTCGCCAGTTACGACCCGGCAACGGGCAAGGAATTCTGGAGCACTCCCTGTCTCGCGGAAGCAACCTGCGGGACGATTGTCACTGCCGATGACAAAATCTTTGCCAGCGGCGGTTATCCCAAGCGGGAAACGGTGGGGCTCTCGGCAGAGGGAAAACTGCTCTGGACGGATAAGACCAAAGTCTATGAGCCTTCCCTGCTGGCAGATGGTAAATACGTGTACGGCGTGACCGATGACGGGATCGCCTACTGCTGGGCAGCCGGATCGGGAGAGGTCATGTGGCGGAACCGGCTGCGGGGTTCCTTCAGTGCCTCACCGATTTTGTGCAACGGGTTGATTTATGTCTCGAATCTGTCGGGGGAGACGTTTATCTTCAAAGCGACTCCTGACGGATACGAAGAAGTCGGCTTCAACAAGATTGGTGATGACTGCTACGCGAGTCCCGCGGTGGCGGATGGCGAACTGTTCCTGCGGATCGGTAAAGAACAGGGAGGCAAACGACAGGAGCAACTGGTCTGTCTGGCTAAGATGTCTGAATCCAAAGCTGCCGAGTCCGACCAGGCCAGGTAGGTAACCCTCGGTCTCACGAAACTGATTCGGACCGATTTATTTCTGATTCGGTTCCGCTTGCGGCCGTTTTTTGAAATGCTGTTCTGCTCTTGGAAGTTGGTGTGCCCAGTCAGGGCTGAGAAATTCGCGGATGCGTTTCTGATCGCGGGTGAGGAATGAACCGTGCTTCTGCGTGGTCCAGTAAGCGTAAAACTCGGTGTGAAGCCGGGGATCATCAATGCTGAATTCCCCCTGCTTTTCCCGAGCCTGCAGCCAGCGGTACATGCCGTCGAATGCTTCGATGCCGGCCTGTTGCCAGAGAATTCTTCCTTTGCCGTAAGTCAGATAAACATGTCGCTGGAATTTCCAGCGGTCGAGCATGAAACGGGCAAAGGTGCGACAGGGCATGTCCAGACAAGCCTGGAGTTCGGTCTGCTGTTCCTGCAGTTTCTGTTTTTCAGTTGATGCAAGCTGTTCTGTTCTGAGCTGCTTTTCTATCGTCAGCAGCTGTTGACGGATCATATTCTTTTCTTTGTCATTCAGTCGTCGGATCTGCTGGTCACGACAGAAAAAAGACGCCGCGTACGAGATTTCCTGTTCGGTGGGAACAAGCGACTTCCGACGGTCACTGATGTATTGTTCTTTGACAGGCTGCGCGAACAGCCGAAAGAGTTCTTCGCGTTGTGTTACATTCTTGCCGGTGCGGAGCTGGTCTCGATAGACGGCGCGGCCCATCACGGTGCCGATCTGCTCGTGTCCCGGGTTCTTGGGATCTTGAGACGCGGTCGTGAAAGACAGGCAGACAAAGAGAATATACAGGCAACAGACGGAGACGATGCTCCCCCTGGATAAAATAGAATTCATTGCAGGCCCTCGGAAAGAATCTTGCTTCAGTGATGCTAAACCGATGAGGGCATTCTAACCGCGGATCTCTGTAACACTAGAAAAATTCTGCTATTTATGGCGTTTCACACTCAATTCGCGCTTCCAGTTGAGTTTTTTCTCAATGGCGGAGATCATCATGCCGGCGATGTCTTTACCAGTGGCTGCTTCAATACCTTCGAGTCCAGGCGAAGAATTAACTTCGAGCAGCAGTGGACCATGTTTGGAGCGAATGATATCTACACCGGCAATCATCAGGCCGAGCGCTTTTGTGGCTTTCACCGCCAGCTTACGTTCGGTCGGTGTGATCTTGATGATGGACGCAGTGCCCCCCTGGTGGATGTTCGCCCGGAATTCTCCCGGGGCTGCTTCCCGCTGAATCGACGCGACGACCTTGCCGTCGATGACGAAACAGCGAAGGTCCTTCCCTTCGGCTTCTTTGATAAACTCCTGCACGAGCAGGTTGGCACGCAGCGCTTTGAAGGCATTGATCACACTTTCAGCGGCTTTGCGGGTTTCCGCGAGCACGACGCCGCGCCCCTGCGAGCCTTCCAGCAGCTTGACGATTAATGGAGCACCTCCCACCATTTCAATCAGGTCGTTGGTATCGATGGGAGAATTGGCAAAGCCGGTCGTGGGGATATTGATTCCGCTCTTGAGCATCAACTGCAGTGAATACAGCTTGTCGCGAGACTGGGTGATGGCGACAGACGTATTCACCGTCAGTACATTCATGCTCTCGAACTGACGGGCCAGCGCACAACCATAATAGGTGATGCTGGGACGGATGCGGGTAATGACGGCATCCAGGTCATCGAGAATGGTGCCACCCCGGTAGTGAGCCTCAGGTTCGACCGCGTCGAGTTTCATGTAGCACTGTTTGATATCCAGAAACTCCATCTCATGCCCCCGCTCTTCTCCCGCTTCGAGAATCCGCTGGTTGCTGTAGAGTTCCTGATTACTGGCGAGCACCGCGATTTTGAGTCCGCTACGGGTCTGTTCCCGCTTGCCATAATGTTTATTCAACGTGTCGCTGGTTACCTGCCCCTGACAGAAGCTGAGGGCGGGATCAACCAGCATCCGCCCGCTCATCGCTTCGCGTCCCAACAGCATGCGATAACCCATGGAATCACGATTGGCGAGTGTGAGTTCAATTTCCCAGGCCTGATCGCCCATCTTGAGTGTCGCCAGGATGACATAGCGGGTTTCCGAGATCCCACTGGAACTTTTCACCACGCGCTTGTCGACGATGGGACGTTCGCAGCGGACCACGGTGCGACGGTTATTCTGAAGGGGATGGACTTCAAAACTGACCCAGGTTTCCCCCTGGCGGCGGAACTTCTGAACGTTGAAGGCGTGGATGGAAGATGTTTTGGCTCCGGAGTCCACACGGGCTTTGATGGCGGGAATACCCAGGTCAGGGAAGGCGCACCATTCTTCACAGCCGATAATCTGTTTGTTTTTCTCATCTTTCATGATGGGGAGTGTCGTTTCTATTTCGAACCTGCCAGGCAGGGATGGTTTAAAACTTCGAGCAGGAGTCAGAGGGAATAGTGGTAGACGAAATACTGTTCGTCCCGCTTCCAGCCTGCGGTCTGATACAGGTCCTGTGCGGTTTCGTTCGTCATTTCTGTGGACAGGGTCAGCCGGACCGCCTGGAGTTCCCGGGCATATGCGATGGCAGCGGAGAGCAATTCTGTTCCCACTCCCTGCCGTCGACCTTCCGGTGCGACAAACAGATCATTTAAGATGAACGTCCGCGCCAGCGAGATCGAGGAAAAGCCGGGATATAACTGGGTAAAACCGACTGGCGTGTCTTCCTGATACGCGATGAACAGGACCGATTCGCCATGGTTAAAGCGGTCTGAAAGAAAGTCGCGTGCCGCCTGTGGATCACTTTGTTGCCGGTAGAACTGGCGATAGCTGTCAAACAGCGGTACGAGATCATCCAGATCTGTGAGAACGGCTTGTCTGACGGTGATCGAATTCATAATGCAGGCCACAAGGTTGAACGCGATAGGGGGGAGTCACTATGCGTAAAATAGTCGCTCTCGGCAGCTGTGTCCACAACACGTCTGTTAGTTTTCCGTGTTTGACGCAGTTCGAACGCTTTCTGCCTGGGTAACCAGCTCTCGCTACAGGAGGCGGAATTCCTGTGGACTGGCCGGGATGGTCATTTTACTGCATTCTCAAGTGTGAAAAACAGATGAAACGGGGGCGAAATGAAATCATCCCCTCACCGATGCTGTATCGGAGAGGGGATGATTCAAAGGGCACGACGCAGCTCTGTGCTAGAGGCCACGGTCTTATTTTTCAGGTGTACCAATACAGAATAATTCGGTGCCGGTACGAATCAGCAGGGTCTGGTCGACGGCTGCGGTTCCATAAACGGCGATGGGACCTGCTTCCGCGTATTCGGTTTTGGGTTTGTCCTGCTGTCCTGGAGCGGTTTTGGATTTCTCTGCATCTGCAGAGTCCGCCAGGAGAGCATTGGACGCGATGAGTTTAAACTCCGGTCCGGGGGCGATGACGTCAGTAATGCCTTTTTTGGTGAAGAAATAGATCTGGTCGCCGGCGGCCAGGGGCGAACTCCAGCAGGGACCGGAGAGCCTTTGGGCGTAGTTCTGTTTGCCGGTCTTGAGATCGAGACAGAAGACCACGCCGACCTTATTGACGAAATAAGCGCAGCCCTCATACGCCAGTGGAGTACAGTAATAGGAGACGGCCTTTTCTGCTTTCCAGAGCACTTCGTACCCCGGTTTCCCGTCCTTGGTTACAAGTCGGAGGCAGCAGTTGGAATCGCTGGCATTCGCGCCCCCCGGGTTGCGGCGGTCGGTGGACGCTCCAATGAGTACGTAATCTTCAAAGACTGACGCAGACGGAATTGTATTGCCGCTGATACCGGACATGGTCCAGAGGAGCTTGCCGGTCAACCCCTGGTAGCCTTTTACGGTACCGCGGGCACTGACAATGATTTCCGGCGTACCAGCACGGTCGGCAACGACGGGAGAAGTCCAGGCGACTCCTTCCTCTCGATCGGTCTTCCAGTTCGTTTCTCCCGTTTTCTTATTGAGAGACAACAGGTAGGAGGGGCCATCGTGGGCAGTCAGTACAAACAGTTGATCGGCTGTCTGCGCCACTGAGTTTCCGATGCCGTGGTTACTGACGAATGCACCGTAATCTTTCACGAGCGAACGATGCCAGAGTGGTGAGCCATCATGCCTGCAGGCGAAGACATCACCACTATCATAGAACGCATAGATCCCCTGCCCGTCAACTGCGGGAGTCGGTGCGGCACGGGAGACCATGGAAGTTGATTTCTTAGTCTGGCTGGCTTTGAATTCTTTCGTCCAGTTCAATTTTCCCGAGGCGAGATCATACGAGTGCAGCAGGCAAGTTTCCTGTTGTGGACCTGCGATGGATGTAACGAAGACCTGATTTTTCCAGATAACAGGCGAAGACTGACCATAGCCGGGGACTGCCTGCTTCCAGCGAATTCCCTGGTCGGCAGACCATTTCAGTGGCAGATCGCGGGCTGAGGAAATATTGGAGCCTGTCCCGCGAAAACCGGTCCAGGTATCAGAGGCGTTCGCAGTCGTGATGGTGGACAGCAGGCAGACTGCCAGCAAAATTCGAGTCGATTTATAATTCCTGGGCACAGCTGGGTTCCTTGAGATGTGGGGGTTCCGGAGGCGCTACCAGATCTGCCAGTGACGTCTGATGCAGGGTGGTTTCCAACATGGAAAAGGAGTTCAGCAGATGCTGGTGTAGCTGGCTGATCTCGGTCGAAACAGAGTCTGTGTGGGAAAGCGTCTCTCTGAGAGAGGTGGTATTCACGGCATTAATGATATCAAGCAGGCTGGTTTCACCGGGATCACGAAGCAGCGTGTATCCGCCGTTATGGCCGCGCTGCGAGCGGATGAGCCCGGTTCGGTTGAGTTCCAGCATGATTTTGGGCAGGTAGGCATGCGGGACCTGGGTGACTTCAAACAGCTGATCGCGGGTCATATAGTCCGGATAACGAAACGCCAGACAGGTCATTGCTCGGAGAGCATACTCTTCGGTTTGAGAAATCATATTCATAGTGATCAGGACTCAATGGCGTATCTGTCGAGGAGGCTTCGGCAGGCGATTTCTGACGAACGAGCCTCTCTCTGATTGTGTGGGGGATTGCAGTTGCAGCAGTTTGTTCCGGCAGATGTCGTAACGAATCTGGTCATTCGCATCTTGAAAAATGGCCATGAGCCTTTCCAGGCAGCTGCTACAGTGGATCTGCTGTAATTCTGAGCGACTGATCTGTTTGACAACGCGGTAAGCTTCGTCGAACTGTCCCATGTGTTCGAGGAGGTTACTGAGTGCGAGTCTGTAATGTCGGTTCTCCGGATCCAGACTGACTGCCTTGCGGAGAATGCTGGCAACCTGTCGTTGCGGGTAACCGAGCTGATTCATAAAGTGGGCCATCCCCAGCCAGGAATCGGCCTGATCCGGATCGCGGCGGACTGCTTTGCGGCAGGCCTGCAGCGCCAGATGTTTCATCTCGGAGTGTCGTCCCAGGTAGGTCGAGAGTGCGGGCAGCAGCCGATCCGGAATGTCTTCTCGCTGTAAGAGGATCGTGAATACCGACTGGGCCAGAGCGGTTTTACCGGTTTCCAGGTAGTTCTTAGCCAGAACGTATTGCCCGGAAGCGGAGAGCGGGATGAGTGTTGTTGCCGTTTCAAGTGAATGGATCGAGGTATTGTGCCAGCTGAGCGAGTCTTCAATCAGTCCTTTGAGTTCCCAGGCTTTTCCTGCATCGGGATCAACGGTGTGCAACTGTGTGATCTGGTCCAGTGCCTGGTAATGCAGTCCCTGTCGAAACAGATCGATGGCCACCTGCAGCGTTTGCTGTGTTTCCATAGTCATCCTCTCTGAAAGGAAATTATCAGGCTTCACCTGAAAAAGAGGAGAGACAAGAGTTCCCGGAATGGGGCGTATCCAGAACAGAACTCTTGTCTCTTCAAGCGGAAAACTTGACTTTAATTCAATTGAATCTGCTCGATCGTTTTGAGGTGCCCTTTGCGTGAAGCGCCTCCGATGGCGAGCAGACCGCCGTTACCGTCAGGGAGCAGACGATGGAAGAAACGCGGTGTGGCCAGTGATCCTACCTGCTTCCATTGGTTGTTCTTCTGATCCAACTGGAAAACACCGCCGTCCATTCCGCTGAAGTAGAGCTGGCCACCCAGGCTCCAGGCGGTGGTACCGAAACCGTTCATGGTACTGCCGGGCAGTTCCGGTCC
This sequence comes from Gimesia sp., assembly GCF_040219335.1. Taxonomy (NCBI): domain Bacteria; kingdom Pseudomonadati; phylum Planctomycetota; class Planctomycetia; order Planctomycetales; family Planctomycetaceae; genus Gimesia; species Gimesia sp. Next base: position 17,509 of record NZ_JAVJSQ010000002.1, read on the forward strand.
TTTGGACCATTTGCCGGTCTGGGTGTCGTAGACGTCGACTTCGTGGCTGATATCGCCGTCAGCATCGATGCCTCCCATGGCGTAGATTTTACCTTCGTGGGCAGCAGCGGAGAGAGCCCGCCGCTGGAAGGGTTGCTTAATGGTTTTCCATGTGGGTTTGTCTGCAGCAGCATCGAAGACCAGCATATTCTCCTGCCAGATCGATTCATCCCCTTTTCGCATCTGCCAGCCACCCACAACGTAGAGCTGATCTCCCAGGAAGACAGCGTCATGTGAGGAGCGACCATTAGGCATCGCGGTGATGGGTTCCCAGCTGTTTTTGCCGGGCTCAAAGCGTTCCACACTGGGCAGCGATTCCATCAGGGATTCTTCTCCCTTTTTGTTCGTGACCGACAGGCCACCGACCCGGTAGACGCTTTCTCCGTGAGGTGCCATGGCCAGGCCCTGTAATGGAGTTTTGAGCGGCAGAGTTTCCCAGTTTTTGGGCTGCTTGAGGTTGAGCCGCTGGAAGTTCTGCGAAAGGTTGTCTGCACTGTGCTGATGGGCGCGTCCGGTGTGACCTGAATAGACATAGAGGTAGTCTCCACTGACGGCTGCACCGAAGCTGGAAATGGCATCGGGCAGCTGAGGATATTTGCTGTCGACAGCGGTCGTTTCCGTTTTGTCGGCCACGGGCACATAAGGGAGCGTCAGTGTGGAGTAGTGACGGATGCTGTCGTACTTGTCCCCTTTATGTTCGCCTGCTTTTTCTTCCACGTGTTTAGCGCGGATCGAATACAGGCCTTTGCTGAGTTTGAACTGGTACTGACCCTGGTCGTTGGTGCTGGCGGTGACCGTTTCGCTGGTGGTTTCCGGACCGATGACTTTGACCTCTGCACCAGCCAGCGGTTTACCGTTCAGGTTGACCTGCAGGGTGACTTCTTCCCCCTTGAGTGTAGGGATGATTTCCAGGGGCAGCTGTTCGGTGCAGGTGATCTTATTCCAGACCTGCTGACTTTTCTGCGGGAATGTCTTGGCGTAGTACTTGAGCAGGAAGTTGCTTTCGCCGCGCGTGATCACGCCATAGGTGTGATTCAGCCCATAAGCGGCTTTACCGGCTCCTTTGGGTTCGGGAGTGATGAACAGCGAGTCATCACCTGCTGTCAGGGAGTAGGTCTGCAGTTTGCCGTTCTGCTGTTTCTCCCAGACTTTGATGCTGGTGAGTCGTTTTAGCAGATCGGGGTCATCGGGTTCGGCTACCTCACCAAAGTAGAGCTGCACTTTGGCAGCGTTATTCTTGCCTTCGGCCTGGGGAAGCAGCCAGAGGAAATGGGCGTATGCCTGGTTTGTCGCGACGACTGCCAGCAGGCAGAGCATGGCGGCGGAAAATGTGAATTTTTTCATTTCAGATTACTTTCAAAAAGCGAGTCGCTGAGTAGGAATCCTGCTCAGTTAGTTTGTGAGAGTGCAGAGTCGGTCAGCAGGCGGTGATTTGTCAGCTTGATGGAACCGACGTTGCGATCGAATTTTTCGCCACATTCTACGGTCAGCATGGATGTGGGCAGGTCGAACTTGCCGACCCGGGTGAAGGCAAACGTATTGCTGCGGTTGGACAGAATTTCGCCTGTCTGGGGATTGCGGTAAGTCACTGAGGTGACCTGCGGGAGGGTTTCATTTTCTTTGGTCCGCAGTACGTCCAGCGTGGAAATGGTAAACCACGATTTATCAGAACGGCGATGGACTTCTGTCATGACATCCCCCTGCAGGCGAAATGAAACGTTTTTGCCGTCAATGTTGACCAGGCGGCCGAGTGGATGGTCGACTTCCTGATCAGCGAACGTGGCGGGGATTTGTTTCTGCTGACGGTATTTCCGATGTCCAATCACGGACTTCAGCTTGGGCAGGCTCCACTCGGAAAGTGATTCGTCCTGCAGAGTCAGCTTGATTTTGAACTGATTGTCTGCGACGAGTTTCCCGGTGGTGCACTTCCCATTGTAGCAGACGGTGACATCTGCCGTAAAACCGGGAAAGTCACGCCAGGTCGCCCGGGCTTCCCTGACCTTCTGGTATAGTTTGGTCGCGGCTGCTTTTTCCTGCTGGGAATCGGTCGATTCCTGTTCCCGGGCAGGCGTCCATTCCATGGTAGCAGAGAGAGCCAGCAAAACGATCAGGCCAGCCAGGCCCCATTGCTTGAGTTCTCGCGTGATTTTTTGGCGAAACGGCATCGGATGTCTCCATCGTTATGAGGTAAGTAGGTTCGCGTTGGCGGAAAGTGGGGATTGAAGTCAAACTTCAAACAGGTTTATTTCTTAGCAGTCGATGTCAGGGCAAAGGTAAAATCGTTGTCTTGCTCTGCACTGATGGACTTGGTCAATTTGCTCTGTTTGTTGTATTGCGGAGGGACTTTGACAACTTCGATCCTTTTAATACCTTCTGCTCTCAAACGTTTGAAAGCCTCTTCATCATCCTCTGCAAATCCTCCATCGTCAGTGGAGATGATTTCAATGCGATTGGTACCTACGACAGGGCCGAAATCGAGTGGGACATTGAAAATCCCCTCGCGAATTGAGGCTGAAGCCTGGGGACCTTCGTTTTCACCATCCGGAATAAAGCGGATGACACCTTTGGAGAGTGGATCGCCATCCAGGGTCACGATCCCCCGCACCGCAGCACGGGGGTATTCTTCAGAAGATCCACAGCCTGTCAAAGCAGACAGAACCAGGCAGAAGCACAAAATGAGTGATACCTGTTTAGAATTCACCGATCACCTCCCCACCGTTTCGGGTTGCCAGGGCATCCAGCAGGTCGGCGTCAATATTTTCAGAGATGAAGTGTACCGAGCCATCGACAAAGACGAACTGTACGCCGCCTACATGGTCGCTGCGAAATGATTTTCTCCAGTTACTGTCAAAGACAGAGTCGTTAGCAACATCGTGAGGATTAAAGTCTGCAGCCGTGAAGCAGACGGTTGATCCCGGGTAGGGATTAGCCCAGTAAGTGAATCCGTAACGAGACTGACCATTACAACTGGAACTGGCACTGGTGAATTTATAGTCCGGCAGGTTGTAAGCGGTTTCTCCGATTAACAGTGTCGTTGAGGTACCATCGGTGATGTCCCGGAAACGAATTTTACCGGCAGTGCTGCCTGTGTATACGATGGCACCATTCTGTGCTGGAACCGGATCGCCAACGTGGCTCCAGTAAATATTGTAGTCTTCTGTACCTCCACAGACCGCATAGTGTCCGGGAGCACGGCCGTTATCATCTGAACAACTGGGGACAGCGCGACGCATCGGCGATGTGGGGCACATATAAAACGGTAGCTTCTGAGAGGTGACCGTCACATTGTATGGGTCTGAGTTATTCAGATCAAAATTGTAAAGGTTATATGCGTTCGACTGATCGATGAAGGGGAGGATCGAAACAAAGAGACTACCTCCACTTGTGATGGAGTCGGAATTACCACAGTTAGCATTGGGGAGAGTAGTGTAGACGTCGGCATAGTTGTGAACGGCCAGGCCGATCTGTTTGAGGTTGTTTTTACATTGGGTCCGGCGGGCGGCTTCACGGGCCTGCTGGACGGCGGGGAGCAGAAGGGCGATCAGAATCGCGATGATGGCGATGACGACCAGCAGCTCGATGAGGGTGAATGCACGACGCCGCTGGGGGTGAGTGGGGGTGAGTAACATGGTTTCTCCAGAAGGTTGTAGTACCAGATTGATGAATTTGAACCGATGGATGATCGATTCAACGCCCGACGGATCTGGCTGGCTGGCTACGCATGGAGAAGCGTCATGTTCGCTGGCTGGCTGATTGAAATTGAAACTCAATCTCAATACAGGGATGATATAATTGGATCCCCTGCTCTGCAAGTTTTTAGACAACAAAATCAGTGAAAATTAATAAAATTACATGGGGTGTCTTAAGTGTCGCTGTATAAGTCACTTAAGTTGGTTTTTCTCTGGTGGAGAGGTCCAGGAATGATCTGGTCAGATGCTCCCAGAGCTAATACGGAGAGAATAATAGAGTGTTAGTCTTGAGATTCATTCTCAAAAGCAGCGATCGATTCCAGAAACGGTGTCCCGAAATCATCGCATTTTTTCTGACCCACGCCCCAGATTTCAAGGAATTGTGCCGTGGTTGCCGGTTTATGGCGAGCCAGTTCCCGCAACGTGGCGTCGCCGAAGACCATGTAGGGTTGAATCCCTTTTTCACCGGCGATCTGCTTCCGTAGCTCGCGGAGCACTTCAAACAGCCCTTTATCGACCCCCTTCCAGTTCAGGTTGTCGAACTTGTCGCGGGAACGTTGTGACTTTTCAGCCTGACTGTCCTGTGTGGTCCGCATGAGCTGTGGAGTTGCTTCCCCTTTGAGGAGTTGCCAGCCGCTCTTTGTGATTCGCAGCTGCTGGTATTCTGCCGTCTTGGTCAGGAATCCCTGGGACATCAGCTGGTTGAGCCAGCTGCGGATTGTCGCCAGGCTTTCCCCTTTCAACAGACCGTAGGTACTCAACTGGTCGTGTCCGTTATTGAGTACTTTTTTGTCTTTGGAACCCTTCAAGACTGCTGCGGTATAGGAGGCTCCAAAATTCTGATCCTGACGATAGATCGAGGAGAGGATTTTCTGTCCGATCACCTGGGCATCGTCGACCTGTTTGAATTCTCCCCGGCAGAGATCACAGCCCGTTTCACAGTCCTCTTCCAGGTCCTGACCGAAGTGCCGCATCAGGTAGCGGTGCCGACAGTCGAATGCGTGACAGTAGTTCTGCATCGCCTGCAGTGATTCAAAGGCGCTCGCTTTGGATTCGTCAGGCTGATCTTCGAGGATCCGCTGCCAGATCATCGCATCCTGCTCGGAATAGAGCAGTACGCACTCGGCTTCAAGACCGTCCCGCCCTGCCCGACCACTTTCCTGCTGGTAATTTTCCAGTGACTTGGGCAGACCTGCATGAATTACATAACGCACGTTGGGTTTATCGATGCCCATGCCGAAGGCGATGGTGGCGACGATCACATCGATCTGATCTTGAATGAAGGCTTCCTGGTTGCCCGCACGTTCGACATCGGGCAATCCTGCATGGTAGGGGCGCGTTTCGTAACCGGCGTCGTTGAGCGACTCACTCAGCGATTCCACATCGGCCCGGGAGATACAGTAAATCACCCCCGGTTCATCCGGGTGGCGGTCGATGACCTCACAGACCTGCGAGAAGCGATTGCTCCGGCGGGCGACGGTGTAACTCAGATTGGGACGATCGAACGAGCCGATGAGCAGTTCCGGATCCTGCAGGCCGAGTTGACTGGCAATATCGTTGCGAACCAGTTCCGTTGCGGTGGCGGTGTAAGCGTGGATGCCACACTGCGGAAAGATGCGTTTCAGTTCCTGGAGTTCCCGGTAATGAGGGCGAAAGTCGTGCCCCCACATACTCACGCAGTGTGCTTCATCGATGACGATATAAGCCAGCTTGATTTCGGCGAGCATGCTGAGCATACTCTCGAGCATGAGCCGTTCGGGGGCGACATACAGAAGTTTGATCTTGCCTGCACGCAGATCTCGAAAAACCTGTCGGGCTTCTTCCTGGTCGAGGGAACTGTTGAGACAGGCGGCGGAGATGCCACAGACGCGGAGCGCATCGACCTGGTCTTTCATCAGGGAAATCAGCGGGCTGACAACAACCGCGGTCCCTTCCACGCAGAGTGCGGGAGCCTGGTAGCAGAGAGATTTCCCACCCCCCGTTGGCAGGACGACCAGTGAATCACGGCCTTCCAGTACCGAAGTCATCGCGGCCTGCTGCAGGGGGCGAAATTCGGAATATCCCCAGTACTCGTGTAAGACATCCAGTAACGCGTCGTCCATCCCTGTTTCAGCCATGATCGTTTCCGTTAATAGTAGAGCGAAATTGCCTGTGCAGGCAGATCTCTATCGTAACGGCTGGAGTTGAAAAGCTAAAGGATGTAACGTCGCTGGAACGTCAATTCTTCTAGAGCACTTCGTGCAGTGGCTCGTAGTCGTCGACCAGGTATTGGGGACGTCCGGCGAGGTCCGGGATAGTGGTGCCGTGGAAATCGATGCCCAGGTGACGGTAGAGCGTGGCAAAGACTTCACCGAAGTGAATCGGCCGGTCTGCTACCTGGGCTCCCAGGCGATCAGTGGCGCCGATGACCTGACCGGTTTTGAATCCGCCGCCGGCAAGCAGGCCAGCTCCAACGGCCGGCCAGTGATCGCGGCCGCCATCTTTGTTGATCTTGGGAGTTCGTCCGAATTCGCCCCAGGCGACCACGGCGACGTCATCGGCCATGCCCCGCTCGTGCAGGTCTTCGATCAGTGTAGCCAGGCCCTGGTCGAATTGTGGCAGGTGGGTATTTTTCAGACCGCCAAAGTTGTTGCTGTGGAAATCCCAGCGACCGAAGTTCAAGGTCACAATCCGGGCACCGGCTTCCACCAGACGGCGGGCCATCAGGAAGTGCTCCAGGTTACGCGGTGCGCCATCGCCGAAGTTTTTGGGATCACCTTTTCCGTAACGCTCCCGGATGGCGGGATCTTCCTGGGAAAGATCGAGGGCGTTGACCAGTCGATTGGAAGTCAGGATATTGAACACCTGCTGGTTCATGTCATCCATACCCTGCATCGAGCCGCTGGCATCGGCATCGCGTTTGAATTGATCGAAGGTGGCCAGCAGTTGCTTACGATCGTTCAGTCGTGCTTCATCAATGCCGTTGAGGACCATGTTTTTCCGCGAGGGACCTGAGGGGCGGAAAGCGGAATGACTGACACCGAGGAATCCGGGAAGCCCCGGAGAGCCGTAAGGGGGATGCCCCGTATCGGGAGCAAGCCCTACGAAGGGAGGGACAGCAGGATCGGCGGCTCCCTGAATCTTGGAAACGACCGAACCGATGGACGGCCATCCGCCCGCCGGCTGGTTCCGAGTCGTACGACCGGTGTAGCAGATGAATGAATCGTGTGCTCCATTAGGAGAACCATAGACCGAACGCAGGGGAATGATCTTCTCGGCGATATTTCCCAGTCGCGGCAGATGTTCACAGATCTGGAAGCCGGGAACGCGGGTGTCGATGGGACGGAACTCGCCACGGATTTCCGCAGGGGCGTCCATCTTCAGGTCGTACATGTCCTGATGCGAAGGTGCGCCGCACATGTAGATCATGATCACGGCTTTATGTCGTTTACTACTGCCTGCTGCGGATTCTGCCTGCAGAAGTTGAGGCAGACTGATGCCACCCAGTCCCAGCGCACCGATCTTCAGGATTTCCCGACGGGAAATACGATCGCAGAGCTTCTTTTCCGGTCCCCAGATAGACAGCATGAAAAATCCTTTCTCAAGGAAGGGCAGGAGTTTAGTGAGGTTATCGGGCATTGCGCCTGGCAGGAGTTATATCAATGATCAAAAAACATTGATATAACAAATTGTAGCACTTCGGGGGGCGGAATTCCAAGCCCAAACTTCAAAACTCGGCTTTCAGATCAGGAAAAATCAGCTGACATTCCAGACCTGGTAAACTGACAAAAGCCTGACAAACAGGAGAGGTTTTAATTGTTTCAAAAGGAATTCGTGCCCTGGGGGGACCAGTTCTTTTGTATTCGTGATTTCCACAATATTTCCCTGCAGAATCTCCTGCTCTGACGTCTGTTTCCGGGCCTGATCTGTAACCAGATCTACTTAGCTGCCTTCAAAATCCTGCGAGCAAACCAGTTAATCCTGTTTTGGGAAATTCGCGGAATAGTGTTCATAATGCCAAAAAAAGATTTGAATTTTTGAAATAGAGTGAGAAAATAAGGGAGATTACTTAATTCTAACTATGTTTAAAAATCGAGGGAAAAGCCGGCGTTTGCTTACTGAATGAGATTCTGATCGCTTTAGTTAGGGAGATCAAAGGTGAATCCAATCAACTCTGATTTTAAGACCAGGCAAGCTTCCTCAAGTGAGTCGAGTGATTCTGAAGGTCCAGTAGAACTGGCTTCTCAACAGACTCCGTTGTTTCAACCTCCTCCCCCTACCAGCGGTGACTCTTCAAAACTGGACCGCTGGCTGATGCGGACCATGCTCGAAAAAGCCGGTAATCCGGAAGTCGAAGTGGTCTTGTGGGATGGGAGTGTCATCACCACGGCGACTTCTCCCGTTTCGGTTCGCGCGCATATTCGCAATCGCAGTACATTGTACAAGCTGCTGTTCGATCCGAGTCTGTATTTCGGGGATGGCTATTCGCTGGGAACCATCGAGGTCGAGGGGGGGCTGGTCGAATTTAATGAGGCGATTGATCAAGGCACTCACAAGATCGATACGCAGGGGTTCTATCGGGATCGGTTTCGCAGAAGTCTGAGCTGGTTGAAGCGGAATACCATAGATGCCGCCCGGCACAATATTCATCACCACTACGATATCGGGAATGACTTTTACCAGCTTTGGCTCGACGAACAGCTGGCCTACACCTGTGCCTATTTTCCTGATCCTGACGCTTCTCTTGAAGCGGCCCAGGTCGCCAAGATGGATCATGTCTGCCGTAAAGTCGGTTTAAAGCCGGGGGGCTCGGTTGTGGAAGCCGGCTGTGGCTGGGGCGCGCTGGCGATTCACATGGCGAAACATTATGGCGTGAGTGTGCGTGCTTTCAATATTTCCCGCGAGCAACTTGCATATGCCCGCGAACGTGCCAGGCGCGAAGGGCTTGAAAAACAGGTTGAATTTGTCGAAGACGACTGGCGGAATATTACGGGTTCTTATGACTCATTCGTCTCGGTCGGCATGCTGGAACATGTCGGCTTGAAGAACTACGAGGAACTGGGCCGCGTGATTGCCCGCTGTCAGCGTCCCCACGGACGCGGTCTGATTCATTCGATCGGCTGTAATTCGCCCCGGGTACTCGACAGCTGGACGACCAAACGGATCTTCCCTGGTGCCCACGTACCCAGTCTGAGTGAGTTCATGAGGATCTTTGAGCCGCAGAAGTTTTCCGTACTCGATGTCGAAAACATCCGGCTGCATTATGCCCGAACGCTGGAGCACTGGCTGGAACGCTATGAGCAGAACATTGACCAGGTCCGCGATATGTTCGATGAAACCTTTATTCGCACCTGGCGACTTTATCTGTCGGCTTCGGTGGCTGCGTTCCGCTCCGGTTCGCTGCAGTTGTTTCAGGTGGTCTTTACGAATGGAGCCAATAACGAAATTCCCTGGACCCGAGCCGGCCTGTATCAGGACCAGCAGTCCGGTTCAGTAGAAGGATAGACCGGTGTCAGAGACAGACAGCTGTGATGTACTGATTGTGGGCGGAGGTCCGGGCGGTTCATCCTGTGCCTGGGGGCTTCGCGAGTCGGGGCTGGATGTGCTGATTCTCGACAAAGCGACATTTCCCCGGGACAAAGTCTGTGCCGGCTGGATCACCCCGGCTGTGGCAGAGCTGCTGGAACTCGATCTGGATGATTATTCTCACGGGCATGTCCTGCAGCCCATCAGTCGCTTTCGTACGGGTCTGATTGGCGGAAGCACGCTGCACACTGAATACCCCGAAACGGTCAGCTATGGGATTCGTCGTTGCGAATTCGATCACTATCTGCTGCAGCGCTGCGGAGCACGGACCCGGCTGGGAGAGTCCTTTCAGTCGCTCGAACGAACAGCGGACGGCTGGCTGGTAAACGGGAATCTTTCTGCGAAAATGGTGGTCGGTGCCGGAGGACATTTCTGTCCGGTGGCCCGCGAAATTAACGACAAACATGCGGGTGATCACTCGGTGGTCCTGGCCCAGGAGACCGAAGTTCAACTCACTCCCGAACAACAGCAGCGGTGCCGCGTTCAGCCCGATACGCCCGAGCTTTATTTCTGTCGCGATTTCAAAGGCTATGCCTGGTGTTTTCTGAAGGATGGTTATCTGAATGTGGGCATCGGTCGTGAGGGAGAAAAGCAACTCTCCACGGCCCGGGATGAGTTCACGGAGTACCTGGATCGGGAACAACGCGTTCCCAGGGACATCCTCGGGAAATTCAAAGGGCACGCCTATCGCCTGTATGGTCTGCAGAAGCGCACGATCATCGACGATGCCCTGCTGCTGATCGGAGATGCCGCCGGCCTGGCGTCACCACAGAGTGGCGAGGGAATTCGTCCGGCCATCGAATCGGGGTTGATGGCGGCAGATGTGCTGCAGAACTGTCAGCCGAATTTTGAGAAAGGGCAGCTGCAGGTCTATCAGGACCGACTGCTGGAACGGTTCGGTCCCTGGCCGGATGAGCCCGCGCACAGCATGCTGCCCGATGTCTTCCGTCAGTTCCTGGGTCGACAATTAATGGGAACCCAGTGGTTTACCCGCAAGGTGCTGCTGGATCGCTGGTTCCTGCAGCAGCATCTTCCCCCACTGGTCCGCAGCTGAGTCAGCGATTTAACTCAGTTGGGACCATTCAAGCTCGATGCCCTGCCCGGTCAGCTTTTGCTGGAAGTCTTCCAGTTGCTGTGGCGTGTTTCTGATCTGGCGTGGTGTCGTGTGACTGGTCAGTGCGTGGGCACACAGGGCACCTGCTGCTTCGCCAATCGACCATTCCACGGGATGCAGACGATAGCAGCCGTTAGAGATATGTGTCGTTCCAATGTTTTTGCAACCCGGGATCAGGTTTTCGACACGTTCTGGAATCAGCGCACCCAGTGGGACCTGGAATGGCACGCTTCCCATGTCGATGTAGTTGTCGCCTCCCGTACTGGGATGCAGATCCAGATGGTAATAGCCAATGCCAACCGAGTCGGCGAAGGGTTTGGCCAGCAGTGGCTTTTGGTCCTTGCCCTGCACTTTGAGACGTTCGTCGTAGGTCAGGTCCTGTTCCTTGATGGTCAGCTCAGCCTTGATGCGGCGGGACTCGCGGATGTAGGGATACTTCGCCAGACCGTCTTCTGTTCCCACAATATCTTTCCGCAGACGCAGGCCCGGCCAGCCTTCTCCGCCATCCGGACGGGGAGCGGAGGTCTGCAGCCAGTAGAGGAGTGACAGGCTGAGTTGTCTGGCGGCGTGGAGCTGTTTCTCCCGCTCTGCCTGAGTAACGTCGGTAATGTTTCCCAGCATATAGTCGTTTTGCGGCCAGTTAACGACGGTGATGTCGCTGACATACGAACCGGGAGTGAAGTTGCTGCGATCGATCATCCGGCGGTAGAGCCAGAGATTGAGTGATTTCGTGCGGGGCGCAGGTCTCTCTTTTCCAGAGGGGACAAACGAGAGCGCTTTGGGTTTGAGCGTACGCGGGTGCGAGTAATTGAGTGAAAGAATCTTGCCGGACCAGGCTGGGTTGAGGGGGGGCACATGGTCTTTCCAGAAATCATACATCGCAGGACGATCGATGGTATGATCTTCCCCTTCCCGATGATCGATGGCGAAGCAGTGCGTGAGCGCCTGGATGTTCTGCTTATTGGCTGTTTCCGGGGCATGCGGTTCGCCGGTTTGAGCCTGCGATTCTGCGCCCAGTACGTATTCGGTTTTCGTCAGTGGGAGCAAGTCCCCTTCTTCGCTGGCATCAACAAAGTAAGTGCCATGAAGTGTGACGGGGTGACCACTTCCTGCGATCTGACAGTCAACGCTTTCAATGCGGTCTCCTGTGCAGGCTGCTGACAACGGTTGAGTGTTGATGAGCAGTGTGAGCTGACCGCTGCTGATCAGTGGTGCCAGCATGGACTGCAGGGCTGCGACGCCGACCCGGGGTTCATGGCAGATCCGGGAGACCGAACCGTTGCCCGGATTCAGGTTCTCCAACTGGCGGGCTTTTTTCGTCAGCGGGTAGTGCTGTTTATAATAGTCGCGGATCAGAGTCCGGAGCTGGGCGTAGCTCTGTGTGCGTCCAAAGGACTCAATCCACTTATGCTCATCGGGGGGGACCGCCTGCTGTGAAATCTGCCCGCCGATCCAGTCGGTCGGTTCAGTCAGAATCACCGACACGCCGTTGCGGCAAGCTGCGAGGGCGGCAGCACAGCCTCCCAGACCAGCGCCGATCACGACAACATCTGCTTTCAGTTCGCGTGGCATTGCGGCAGCGGCACTACGGGACTGCATGGCCTGCAGAAAACCAAGACTGAAGATACCGGAACCGTAAAAGCCACACTGTTGCAGGAAACGTCGTCGATGCATGAGAATAGATTTCAGAAAACGGGTGAGATTGTCGGTGATGATTGATTAAGATAAGCGAATCACCGGTTTCACAAATAATGCGAGCTGATTTACTTTATCTTGTTTAGTATATCGGAAGCGAGACCGAACGAAAGTGAAGTTGTCTGGTGAATGAATAATCGTGACAAGAAAAAATGGGAGAGACTTTGATGCGGAACATCGCGTGCCTGCTGTTCATCGCCTGGTGTTGTGCTCCCCGGTTGTCGCTGGCGAGTGACTGTTTCCAGATTCGTGTGATCGACGCTGCTACGAAACGGGGCATTCCGCTGGTCGAGTTGAAGACTGTCAATGAGATTCAGTATGTGACCGACAGCAATGGGATCGCTGCGGTAAATGAACCGGGACTGGTGAATCAGGAAGTCTATTTTTTCATTCGCAGTCATGGTTATGAATATCCCGCGGATGGTTTCGGGTATCGGGGCAAGAAGCTGAAAGTGACGTCGGGCGGGAACGCGGTTCTGGAACTGAAACGCATCAACCTGGCGGAACGACTTTATCGCATCACGGGAGGCGGAATCTATCGGGACAGCCTGCTGACGGGAGAACCGGTGCCTTTGAAACATCCGGTACTCAATGCGCAGGTACTGGGATCGGACAGTGTGCAGAACACGTTATTTCAGGGACGGGTCTACTGGTTCTGGGGAGATACGAACCGCACCAGTTATCCGCTGGGGAACTTTCAGGTTCCCGGGGCCATCTCGGAACTGCCCCAGCGGGGAGGCCTGCCGATCGAGCGGGGAATAAACCTGGAGTATTTCGTCGATGAGAGTGGCTTTGCCAGCCAGACCTGCCCGATGCCGGGACCGGGACCGACCTGGATCGATGCGCTGGTGACCTTGGAGGATGAATCGGGTCGGGAGCGTCTGTTTGCGAAATATGTGAAGGTGAAGGCACCACTGACGGTCTACGAACGGGGGCTGGTTGAATTCAATTTAGAATTGAACCAGTTTGAAAAGCGGAAGACATTCGATTTCGACGCACCGCTCTACCCGGTCGGTCATCCGGTGCGGTATGAAATGGAGGGGCGTGATTATCTGCTGTTCGGACTGGAGATCCCCCTGATCCGTGTGCCTGCGACCGTGGATGCCCTGGGAGAACTCAGTGAATATGAAACTTACTCGTATCTCCAGCCGGATGCTAAGAAAGGTCTCTGGACTGTAGACCGCGATGATCGGGGACATGTGAAATACACCTGGCGGAAAGGAGTTCCCCCTTTGAGTTATGAACTGGAGCAGAGGCTGATTGCTGAGCAGCGGCTGCGACCGGAGGAGGCCTTTTTCCAGTTTCGCGATCTAAAAACAAAGCAACGTGTGCAGCTGCATAACAGTTCGGTGGCCTGGAACGCGTATCGTAATAAGTGGACGATGATCGCTTCGCAGAAGAACGGGACCTCGATGCTGGGTGAGATCTGGTATTCGGAAGCTGACAGCCCACTGGGGCCGTGGAAGTGGGGCCGCAAGATCGTGACACACGACAGATACAGCTTTTACAATCCGAAGCAGCATCCCCTGTTTGCCCGGGAAAATGGACGACTGATTTATTTTGAGGGGACTTACACGACGCTCTTCTCGGGGAACAAAGTCAAAACGCCGCGTTACGATTACAATCAGATCATGTATCGCCTGGACCTGTCCGATCCACGACTCACTGCAGACCAGTTCGCGCAATAAAAACACAGAGCCAAGTCCGATCAGGGGCTGACTCTGTGTTTGATCTCAGTCAAACAATCGCGAGCCGCTTACGAATCATCGCCTGTGAGTTTATCGATCAGAAATTCATTCGTGTTTTTGTATTTCTCTGATTTCGACACGCCGGGGATCAAGAGGTGGCATTCCATACCGGACTTATCGGCTTTCTCTTTCATTTTGACACCGTAAACCGGGTGATGAATTCCGTGGCCGGCGTTTTCTGATGGGAGTTTCATATTGTTGCCGTATGTCATCAGCAGTGGTGGGTCGTCCGCGGTCACGTGGTTGTAGGGAGAGAACTCCTTGTACAGAGCTGCGTGCTTTTCGTAGTTGTCCATGACTTCCTGCATGCTTTTACCGCCCACTGATTTGTAAATCATGGCGTGCTTGAGCACGTTCGGACCGAGCCAGGGTTCGATGACTTTGGGGTCGATGGAAGTCTGGCCCCCGCCGACAGCTGCTGCGGTGACCCGCGTTGATTCACGCAGGACCGGGTCTTTCGCTTTGGGATCGGCCATATCATCGTGGCAGAGCAGCCACATGGATGTGCAGGCACCGGCGCTACCTCCCGTCAGGGCGATTTTATTCTTGTTGATGTTCCACTCTTTGGCCTTGTGCCGCAGAAACTGAATTGCCCGCGCCGCATCGTATACAGGAGCGGGCAGCGGTGCTTCCCCCGTCAGGCGGTAATTGACTGCCGCGTAGGAAATGCCTTTGTCGAGAAACGTTTTGATATTGCCGGGCAGACGGGCTTTGTTGCCTCCGATCCAACCACCCCCGTGGATATAAACCAGCAGCGGTCGCGGCCCTTCCCCTTTGGCTTCCCAGAAGTCGAGCTTGTTCATGTTGTAGGGACCGTAGGAAACATCAGCGTAGGTCGGCTTCGGCTGGTCTGCTGCCAGGGCCGTTGAGGTCATCAGTGTCAAAGCCGCAGCGAGCGAAAGAAACAGGCGTTGCATAGGACGAGATCCTTATATCGGGTGAAAATAACCAGAAGGAGTTCTGAAGAAAATGAATTCCTTTCTGATCATCTTGTGCAGTTTTGGGATGGGAATCAAGAATCTAATGCGAGGAGTTCCTTTCAATCGCCGGACGGGCTATGATGCTGGAGTGTGAAGAATGAGCTGCTCTGGAGAAAACAACCGTTGATAAGGGAGAGTGTTTTGATGAAACAATGGTTTCTAAGTGGATTGGTGTGGTTGTGTCTGTTAAGTACATCTCTGCTGCAGGCCGGCGATAAGACACCAGAAGTATCTCCCGCACGCGCCCAACAACTCTGGCAGCAGATCGCTCCCTTTTTTGAACCCGGTGCTGAATTCCAGGGTGACCTGGGGGATTTGAAAACACCGCTGAAATTCTACGATGGGAGTCCGGTGAAGACCAAAGCGGACTGGCAGAAGCGTCGTCAGGAAATTCTCAAGACCTGGCACACAATGATGGGTGGATGGCCGCCCGTGAATGAACATCCCGATGTGAAAACTCTCAAGCAGGAGCAGAAGGAAGGATATACGCAGTACACGGTCCAGTTCGACATTGCTCCCGGGCATCCCAATACCGGTTACCTGTTGATTCCCGATGGTGCGAAGCCGGATCACAGTCGTCCGGCTGTGCTGGTGGTCTATTATGAACCGGAGACTGGTGTCGGCCTGAAAGGCGAAAATCGGGACTTTGCCCGGGCCCTGGCCAAACGGGGTTTCGTGACATTTTCTGTCGGCCATGACTATTCACTCTACTATCCCAATCGCGAGAAAGCGGAGATCCAGCCGTTGTCTGCTTTGGCCTACGGAGCAGCGAATGCCTTTCATGTGCTGGCGAACCGCAGTGAAGTCGATCCCGAACGGATCGGAGTCATGGGGCACTCGTATGGCGGCAAGTGGTCGATGTTCGCTTCCTGTCTGTACGATAAATTCGCCTGTGCTGCCTGGTCGGATGGCGGGATTGTCTTCAATGAAAAGCGTCCCAGCGTGAATTACTGGGAACCCTGGTATCTGGGATATGAAGGGCCGGATTTCCGCAAACGGGGATTACCTACCAAAGAGAATCCACGAACCGGGCTGTATAAACGGCTCGTCAAAGAAGGCCACGATCTGCATGAACTGCATGCGTTGATGGCGCCGCGTCCCTTCCTGGTGTCAGGCGGTTCGGAAGATCCCCCCAGTCAGTGGCGGGCACTGAATCACACGATCGCTGTAAATGATTTCCTGGGATATAAAAACCGGGTCGCGATGACGAATCGTGAGAAGCATTCACCGAACCCGGAATCGAATGAGCAAATCTATCGCTTCTTCGAATACTGGCTGATGCAGGATCAACTGGATCAACAGAAGTAAACTGAACGCATCTGGCGAAACGGTCGAGCGTTATTTCAGATCGAATTCCAGATCGGATGTGCCCCCTTCCGGAACCGTTGCCTTGAAAGGCGAAGTGCCGAAATCGCTGAATTTGTGAGGCAGTTGATTGATGGCACCGACGTCTGCAGGGAATTCGCTTTCGGGAACCTGGGAACCATCGGGCATCACGAAATGTTCGAACAGCACGCGGTAGTTTCCGGGAGGCACGCCGTCGCGGCCGTCCTGGTAGCGGAGCATGAACTGGCCTGACTCATCGGTGGTGCCACGTCCCCCCTGCCCGCCGGTCTGGCCGTCAGGAAAGAAAACCACGGAGACCCCCGGCACTGCTTTGCCCTTAATCTTTACGGTTCCCCAGGTGGGAAAGGTTTTTAATTCATCACGCTTGGTCTCTGAACTGCCGCAGGCAGTCAGGCATAACAACGACAGAACACAAAAAAATCTTACAGCCATGGGATTCGTTTCAAATAATATTTCTGGATGAAAATCAACCGGCGACAATTGTGCCGCCGATTGAAGAGTGAAACTGTCCGTCAGAGATTAAAATTCGCCGAGTACGTTTCCGTCGGCGATATAGGAGAGATAGACCCGCGTGGTGGCGTCAATGTTTTCGCTGATGAACCGGACGGCTCCATCGCCGAGTAGAACATGACAGCCACCCGTGTGAAGACTACCCGAGTAACCCCAGGATGCGAGATTACCTACGGGACCGCTGGAGTACCAGGTATTGATGTTCGCACCCGCGAAGTTGGTACCATTGCCGACCCATTTTGCAAAGCCCCAGGCGGTTCCTTCACCGTTGGCAACCAGACGTGTGGTTTCCACAACAGCGACTGTATTGCTCATGCCGTCTGAGACATCACGGAATTTGGCACACCCGTTGAAACCGAACATCGGTCGGCTGGAAATACCGAGTTCTCCCCAGTTGGTGCAGGTCGAATACTGGCTGTTGGTGCTGAAATCATAGTTCGTGAACACACCCAGCAGAGTTGAGTTCCCCGGGGAAATGGAATAATGGGTGCTGGATGTTGTGCTGTAAACCTCGGGGGTCGCGTCTGACGGACAGTGGAATGCCTTAATGATGGTCGAAACAACTTCGTCATTGGCATTCCCAGAAGCTCCCGGTGCGACAATGTTCCCGCCTGAAGGGTTGTAAGAACCCGAGGCGTAACTTGAGTTGAATTTATTATACAAAGCACTCTGTTCGAGATAGGGTAAGAGCAGCAACCAGCCGCGGTGATTCAGGGTAACTTTACCACCTGTGCTGGCCGAGCCGGCACTACAGGAACCGGAGTGGGAAACAGAGTAAGGCAGCACTCCAAACGTTTCGTTGTAGTTGTGCAGTGCCAGTCCCAGTTGTTTGAGATTGTTCTTACAGGTGGAGCGTCGTGCTGCTTCACGTGCCTGCTGGACAGCGGGCAGCAGGAGCGCAATCAGGATAGCGATGATGGCAATGACCACCAGCAGTTCGATCAGCGTAAATCCTTTACGGCGTGGTTTGGGAAAGGACACAGAGGACTCCTTAAGAAAGAATAATGACGATCGATGAGAGAACAGCCGCACGATCTCTGCCAGTCATGAATGTCTGGCGTGACCGAATTCAGAATGTTCAGTCATTAGAAAAAGATAATAAATATCTTTAAGCAAGCAGCGTGCCAATCAGTGTGATTCGTGTCTCAGTCTGGTCGTTTTTTTGTGCATAATCAGATTAAAATAGAACTTTTGAGTTTTCTTGAGTGAATCCTCGCTGTTGTCCGAATTAGAATGGAACAGTGAAATCGGGCTCTGCTTCAGCTGTTATTGCCTGATTATTGGGCACCATCTCCCACTGACAGTGGATTCTGTCCCGCTTTGAACAGTACTGTAAATTGTTGATTCCCGGCACTTTGTTCTTAACCCAGACGAGGTTCTCACCATGTCGACCACTACTCCGCCCGTCATCAAAAACTTCAAAATGACTGGAATCATTCTCTGTGTGCTCGGGGTGATTTCTCTGATCACACCCGCGGTGGCCGGGACAGCGGTCGTGCTGGTGATTGGTTCCCTGCTGATGTTCGGTGGATTTCTCTACCTGTTTCAGACGTCACAGGCCGGAGACACGTCCGGTAAAATGATGCACATCATCCTCGGGGTTCTGATGATTCTCGGAGGCTTTGGGATCATCAGTCATCCCCTGTTCGGGTTGTCGTTCCTGACATTGATGATGGCGATGTTCTTCCTGTTTGAAGGGACCTGGAAGGTTCTGATGTCCTTCAGTCTCAAGCCCGCTGCAGGTTGGGGACAGGTCCTGTTCAGCGGACTTATCTCACTGCTGCTGGGGGGACTGATCTGGGCTGAGTGGCCTCTCTCCGGGCTCTGGGCCGTAGGAACTCTGCTCGGCGTCGACCTGCTGCTGACCGGATTTTTCCTGATCAACGTCGGCAATCTGCCCGGAATGCCTGGTCAAGATCCATCTGCGACTCCCCAGGATACTGAATCTCCGCAGCAATAAGCGGAGTGTAATCTACTGCTTCGGCACTGGTGGCAGTGCCGGGGCGGCCGGAGTGACCGGCTTGAGAACTTTCACGTTGGCCTTGGCCTCTGTGGATTCATCCGGTGTCTTGTAGCTTTTGCTGCCCAGTTGTGCGGTTCGATTGGGATCCATTCGGTTCCGGTAGATGACCAGTCCATCGATGGCGTGATACAGGGCGGAATAATTGACCTTTTCCCCTTTGTTATCGATGATATCGTTGGCCAGCAGAGAAACTGCTTTACGAACCCATTCTTCATTCAGACGCTCATCCGGCAGCGCCATCATCAGGAATTCGAGGGTATGCCCTGTCGTTTCCAGACGCTCCTGGAAGTTTTCGCAGGCGCTTTTCTGGAAGAAGTAATCGTAAGAGAAGGAACCGTCCAGGTTCTGCATCGCTTTGGCTTCTTCAATGTATCGCTGCAGTTTCTGATCTGCTTCCAGCCAGTAGCTCGATAACCGATGTCCTGCGTTCCGATAGGTGTTGCGGGCATAAGCGAGTGCGAATAAAGCGTGTGTACCACCGCAGGGAGAGTCGTTGGTGACGGTGTTGTTCTGCATGTAAACCAGGTCTGACATATGCCACTCTTCCCCGTTTTTATCGTACCAGACGGCGTCCGGTCCGAGGTAGTGGACCAGGGCCCACAGAGACCAGGTGACCTCTTCATTTTCCTGGATTTCTTTCTTGGCATTTTCGACCATGTCTGCCACGGTGATGGGACCATCGGGAGTCTGAACCTGGTGATCTAAGGGTATGTCAGCCATCGCCATGATCGCCAGTGACTGATTCTTATGACCTTCGAAGGCGTTCTCTTTTGTGTAAGGATGGGGACGTCCGCCGAACTCGGTTTTCTGGAACCAGGGTTCGCCGTCGTAGGTGACTCCGGACGAGAGCCATTCCAGGGCATTGACGGTCTGGCCATCTTTCTTGATCTGATAGTCTTTGCGAAACGCCAGAATGCCGTGGAAAATTTCCCAGGGAGAATGCTTTTCCGACTCGAGATACTTCTGCTGCGAGACCTCGATGGCCTGCTCTACTTTTTTCAGCAGTTCTTCGGGTGATTCGAGCTCTCTGCTGCTGGCAACTTTGGTTTCCGTTTCACTGCTGGAATCTGCGGAATCCGAAGGGGATGACTGATTGCAGCCCGTTGTGAAACAGAGGCCGGCGAACAGAAGTACAAACAGCGAAAGACGTAACGAAACATTCATGATTGGGGAAATTCCAGGGATATTAACGTATTTCAGGGATAATCGCAGGCAGGAGCCGCTGCAGGAGTTGAGCTCACCGGCGGCTGTCTGTTTGAATGTACCACGTAAAATGGCGGAAGTAAATCATATAAGTTGTCTAAAATGTCTATATTTTCAGTCGAGGCGCGTTGGTTTGAGGGTTGTTTTATGCATTACACAAAGATTGCAGGACTTACGGTGCCATTTACATGAATTCGAAATCTGAGAACTGCTGCAACCGCACTGCTCCCCCACATTTCAACCGGGCATAACATCGCCGACCTGATCTCACACCAGGTAATGCTGGGAATCCGGTTCAATTCGCTGGGGAATCTGATCGGCTGCCGGTAAGTAGCCTGGCTGGTCAGAGTGTTGCATCGTTGATCAAGGTGAGTACATTCAGCAACCGGGCCGCATCCGATTGCTGTGTCTCATCTGGATTGAAGCCATAGCTGTCCATCCACCCTTTTAATGACTGTCGGTTGAAGAGCCGGAGTGCCGAACAGTGGATGCGCAGGTTGTCTGATTCATCGAACAGCAGATAACCGGACTCATCATTCAGTCGGCAGCTCAGGCGTTCGACCGGAGCCTGCTGTGTATCGGACAGCGACAGACTCTGACAGCAGGTACAGACGAGAAACTGAGGTTCCGCGTCCTGCGATTGCAGTCGGAGCACAGCGATGGCATGTGAGAGTGTGTATGTCAAAAATCGCACTTCCCCCTGCTCCAGTAGAACTCGTGTTTCCTGCGGGGCACATTTGATCCAGCCGCTTTCCGCATCGGATGTAGAAGTCATATCGCCAGGACCAGCAGCATGAGCAGCGCGACGGCGTTACCGATGATGAGCGTCCAGTAGCCGAACTTTCTGAGGCTGGTGGTATACTCGGCGTCCTGTCCTGCTGACTGGTACTGGGCGTTCAGCGCTTCGTTTTCTGCGATGATTGCGCGGGCGGCAGCCTGTTGATCCTGCAGCACCATGACTTCGACGCCCCCCGGTGCTTCGGCCCGGAATTGTGCGGTGAAGCCGCCGGTCTGTGTGGCGGTAATGCCCTGCTCTGCGAGCAGATCGATCAGCAAGGCAGCTTCGAGTTCGGTGGAGACTGTCGCGACAGTGATCAGTGATGTTTGGTTGGGAGCCATGGCGGCTGTTCCTGTTTGTTGTTCTGCCGATCGGGGTGAACCAGTGGCGGAGGCGGACTGTCTGGTTACCAGAACTCAGTCCTGCTGCATTGATCGTAAGCTCTTTGATTTATTGACGAGTTCTTCAATGAGCGGTAATACCATTTCGTGCAGTGGATTCAACTCACATTTCATTCGGGAATAAGGATCGACCATCACGAAATAATCCATGAGAGGCGCTTCGGGATGGGGTTCGTAACCCACGACGATGGTGATTCTGTCGGGACCCTGGGTGTATTCCAGAATCTCGGACCAGCCTGTCGAGTTAGTGAAATCGTACTCTTCTTTGGTATGACTGACTAATTCAAGTCCACTGCACCGTTGTTGGACCTGTTGTAGTACCGACATCGCAGTCGGGTGATCGAGCTCATAGAGGCAAAGCGCTGCTGTCATTGGGCGTTCCTGGTGTGGATTGTTTTTTGTGTCGCCGTTTGAATTTACTTGTAGTATACATATTTATGGTTGTGGGTTCAATCTGTTTCTCTGGTGTCGTTCAGTCTGATAACGGTCTGACGACGTGGGGAGATCAACTTTTATTGCCTCTTTGGAGGAATGAAATCCTGGATTGAGAGCAGCCCTCCACTGGTATCTCTATCATGACCTACATCAAACGCAGAAAGTCAGTTCGTCCGGTGTTGGCTGAAGTCGCGCTGGCGCCGTTCAATTTGGTCTTCACTGGTTTGATGATCGCGTGGATCAGCCGGTACCTGTTACTCATCGGTCTGTGCGCGATGTTCTTCAGTATGTGGATGGCGGGACAGTCGTTCGCGGCGGCAGTGCCTGACCGGGAGACGTGCGGCTTGTTTTATCTGAATTCGCGGGAAGCGTTTCGCATCGAACAGTTTTACCTGTGATTTGGGAGCAGCTTGTGTTGCTTCTTGAAAGCTCAGGGAGTGATGCTTCCTTGCCTCTGTTTCTCTGGCGGCTTAGAATCGAAGTCTCTCGATCGATTCCCCGAACTCAGCCGTAATAGAGGAAGAGCCATGCGCGTGTGTCGTCTTGTTGCTGGATTGATGATTCTGGCCGTGTGCCTGTCTGCTTCGGGATCGCTCTGGGCCTGGGGGAAAGGGCATCGGCTGATTCGGCTCTGGGCGGTGGCCCGGCTGCCGGAATGGCAAACAGAATTACTTGGCCAGGAAAATCTCACCCGTCTCTGTCGGGATTACACGTCGCTGCAGGACAAGCACGCCGGTGGAAAGATGCCGCAGTTGGATGCTTACTGCCTGGTGCCGGGCGTGCGGCTCTCGCTGCATGATGTCAACCCGCCGACACAGAGTGCGACCGCCATCCAGTGGTACCTGGAGCAGATCGCCGCTAACCTGCAGGCAGGCAAAACAGATGAGGCGATGAAATACCTGGGCGTGCTCTGTCACTGGAACGAAGATCCGGGCTGTCCCTCGGCACACAGCAGTCCCGTTTCCGAACTGCAACTCAAAACACTGCTGCCTCCCCCCAAGGACAAGGCACGCTATAACTATCTGTTTGGCGCGGGCGGCTTCATGGATTCCGGCAACTATCAGCTGGCGGAAGAAGCGTATACGCCTCGACTTTTGGGGCGGACGCGTGCTGAGGCGGCGCTGCGGATCTATGAGCATCAGAAGCTGCTGCGGAACAATGCCGCGGCGCACATCATTCCCATCGTACAGGACACGATGCAGGGAGACGGAACCAAAGCGGACGAACATCGGGGGGCAGCGGCCTTGGTCAACGGACGGCATACGGCGGATGTGATCTTCACCGCGATCTGCCTGGCGACGGACCATGTGGACGATCAGGAGTTTCTGTTCGCTGATCAATCATTGACAGAATGGTTGCCCGATTTCCGGGGGCGGATGATTCCTCACCCGTATTACGTGAAGCCGTTCCTGGTGAACCAGGCAATGGACGCCCGGCGGCAACTGCATCCCCTCAAGATTAATGAGACCAAATACGAAACCGGTTATGGCATGGGGACGCCGTTCGAGCTGGACTTCGTGCTGGCCCCGGGGAATGTCTTCAAGCGGTTTACGTGCGATGTCGGACTGCATCCCACCGCGGGCAAGAAGGGAGCAGTCATGTTCGCGGTCGAGGCGAACGGTAAGGAACTGGTCCGCACCAGACCGCTGCGTGTGGGGGATGAACCCATCCAACTGGACGTCCCCCTGCCCTCGGCTGAGGTCTTGAAGCTGTCGCTGAAGACAATCGCCGGCGAAGGATCGGAACCGAGTCATAACCTGGCGGTGTGGGGACAGCCGGTGTTGAAGACTGAGTGAGTCAGCAGAGTTTGGGAGAACGCTTTCTGTCTTGATCTTGAGATTTTGGAGAGAGCACAGGAGCGAAAAATGAAATTTGATCTCTCTGTAGAAACGATACTTAAGGCAAATGGATGGACCGAAAATCGGTCTGTTGACCCAACACCCTGGATTCAAACACTTAATGAGAATGGATTTGAAGTAACGCCTGATGTTGAAGCGTTTTTAAAATGTTTTGGAGGACTCCAATTTACACCTCCTGTAAATCCTAAAGGGAAATATAGACCAGAAGAACTTTCTTTTTCTCCTGCCGATCCAGTGTGCGAATTTGAAAGGGTGTCTTATTGGGCAAAAAAGTTGAATGAAGTACTCTGTCCAGTGGGGGCTGTATTTCGGAGAGCAACTCTCTGCATCGGCGAGTCCGGGGCATATTACCTGATTTCTGATGTTGGAGTTCACCTCGCAGGAGAAAATCTTTTTGACTGTATGGAATGCCTCTTCGCTGCTTCGACTAAACCCATTGAAGTGCTTCTTGCTCCAGAAAGAGATTAGGTTTGTTTCACTTAGAAGTTCGCGGTGGGGCGGAATAGCTTTCCAGGCGTGCGCGGCGGTAGTTGCAGGCGTCGACCTGGAACGAGTGCAGTCGATGATAAAAAGATAAAAGACGAGATCAGTGAGCATTTCGTATGCGACTCACCTGATCAAAGGAGGTGTTTCCAGCCAATTGAAAACCTTCAATTGACCTCCCCCTGTCAGAAAAAAGTTGACAGTTGAAATTGCGCAGTCGATAATCGGGGTCCAGTCACTGTTCAAAATTCTCTGATCAATCGCTACGGAGAGCAGGTCCAGGACGGCTATCGCCGTGAAAGGGAGATGCCATGCTTCGTCTTCTCGCCTCCACTGTCTTGTATGTACTCGGGAATGCGATTGGAATCGTTGTGGCTGCCCAGTTGTTGCCCGGCTTCTCCATCGACTTCTGGTCGATCGTCATCGTCGCGGCGATCTTCACGCTGATCGTGGTTGTGATCACTCCCCTGCTGATTAAGATCTCGATCAAGAACGTGCCCCAGATGAGTGGCGGCGTCGCCCTGGTCGCAATCCTGGTCGGTCTGATCGGAACCAGCATGTTTTCCGATGGACTGAAAATCTCCGGCCTCACCACCTGGATTCTCGCGCCGTTGATCATCTGGGTCGTCGCGCTGATCGCGGGACTGGTGCTGCCGTTGTTCCTTTTCAAGAAGACACTGGAAAAGGTGAAGGAGTCCTGAGCGAGGTCTGCGGGATCACTTTTAACTCAGCGCATTAAAAAAGCCAGAAGCATTACTGAGAGAATGCTCCTGGCTTTCTTTGTTTGTTGCGCTGTGTCTTTTGTCTGAGGCAGGTAGCCGAGGCGGGACTCGAACCCCCGGCATGTGGAATATGATTCCGCATTCTGAATCGACTGACTCGTTAGATAATACTGAGAAGCAGCAAGGCGAAAATCGCGTTTACACTCCGGTTTAAACCACAGACGCTAAATTACAGTTCATTGTAGATTCATGGGGTGAATTACCAGATGACACTAAACAAACAATTTTACGTATTGTGAAAATAGTTCACAGTCAATTAAAGAGTTAACTAGTTTCATAAATGGGTCGAATTACAGGACGTCTGAAGAAACAAATGAGTTTATTGTATGACGTTTTGCGTAACCGGGTGGCGACGGCTGACGTTGATTTCAAATTCGGCGTGAATCGCCACTCCGGTTCACGCTGTTGTTATGCAGCTACTCGAACCCTTTTTGATCTGCATAGCTGTCGACAGGATAGCACAGAAACGTACCGGCGTATTGGAGCGTTGCAGTTCCTTTGATTGCCCATTCCATGTGCTCGCTCAAGTCCCATGCCGGAACCACGTATGCGACGGCAACATTGGGAACCTCAGGATCCAGTCGGATGCTGTTGATCTTGATGTGCGGCCAGATTTCGCCGGGCTTGGCAATTTTGGGGAGAGACTCGTCGCCAATCATCTCGACCATGTCGCGATAGTGGCGAAAGCACGCCTTCTCGATCTTTGCTTTCAGGGGCGGTGTCCACTTGGGCATCTTCTTGAACATCGGGTGTGAGTAGTCAATTGGGGCGTTGTCGTCAGTTAGCTCGACGGGGATGTCGCAACCGAGAATTGGAATGTCAACCACCAGCGACGGTTTGTATCCCTTCTTCAGTTTTTGGGCGGTGACCTTATCAGCTGCTGCCGATGCCTCGGTGGGGCTCTTAAACGACTTGGTTTTTGTCTGTCCCTTTGAGCCGACTTTCCCGTAACGGACGGTGTAAGAACTCTCGTCGATAGAGATCGACCAGAACTTAGCTGACGAACCGTCGTGGAACTCGTACCAATTACGTGCGACCATCGCTTTGCTGTATAACTTGTTATTAACCTGCACGGCCTTGTTCTGATATGATGCCAGTATGCTGTACATGATACCGGTCGTAATTAGATTTTCAAGGCGTTACTCTATTCTTGATCTATGTTTACAGCAATTACTTGCTGATATTGAAAAAAAGAAAACACAACAAGGTGTAAAAAAACATGAAACTCATTGAGTAACACAATCAGAAAACGTTCGTTTTGGTTTTCTGTCCTGCATTTGACGAGTTTCGCAGACAAAAATGAGCTGTCTGAATGGTATGGACCGATTTCAGATCAGCCCGAAGTGACGCGATGCCGTTTAATGGTCGCTTAAAAACGCATTTGCGAAAACGCTTGAATAGATCGGACGAGGGCAAGAGTAATAACCAAGCTTAAGGAATATGACCAGCGTGATTCATGGACCCAGGTCAATTCTACAGGAATTCGAATCGATCAGATTATCTTAATTAATTAGACATATGTCTAAATGCGTATTGACCAAATATAGACGTATGTCTAAATTGGTGAGGTGTCTGATTCACCAGTTACTTCAGGAGATTTTCAATGGCAAAGAATTCCAGGAGTGGTCACTCCGATTCCCAGGATTTACCTGAGGCAGAGCTTGAAGTTCTGGCTTGCCTTTGGAATGCAGGTGCTTTGACGGCTGGAGAAATCCGAAATCAATTAGAGTCATATCGACCGATGGCTCATGGTTCGGTGCTTACACTGCTCAATCGATTGTCTGAAAAGAAGTTCGTGAAGCGAGAGAAGTCAGGACAAGGCAAATCATTTACTTACCGCGCGGCACGAGGTCCAGAATCCACTCATCGTCGAATTCTGCAGAAGCTCAGACAACGAATATTTGGCGGAAACTCAGTCGCCATTGTGGCATCCCTGCTGGAAAGTCACCCCACCAGTCCGGAAGAAATTGAGGAACTCAAGGCTCTCATCGAACGTCTTGAACAGAATCAGAAATTGGAGGACAAATAATGTCCGTTGATACCATTAATTCCGTGGCCGAGGCGTGGCTCTTTATTGTGATGCACATGTTTTGGCAGTCAACTGTCGTCGCATTGCTTGTCCTGGTAGTTGTTTGCTGGAAGGATCGTATTTCAGCAAATATTCGGTATGCTTTGCTGATGCTGGCTCTGATCAAGTTTGTTGTGCCACCGTTTTTTGCGATGCCGGGTGGGATTTTCAGTCAGTGGGAAATATCAAACGGTTCTTCGGTGGAAAAGACCTCGAGTATGGTTTCCGTACTCCCGCCAGAACGTGAGAACCTGGTAGTGCCGTCTTTTGAATCAGTAACACCTGGCAGAAATGATCTGCCTGTTCCTGTCCAGAATAACCCGAAGAAAGAAGTGAGATCGACTACTGAAATAGCTGAATCCCCGGTTTCGATAATACCCTCATCATCAGTAATCCAGCAGGAACCGACGGTCAGTATTAGTCCCATTGCCTGGTTAATGATCGGCTCCCTTATCGTAACCCTGGCGTTTCTGCTGTGGATGGCGAAAAGCAGTTTTCACCTGATGCGAATCATGGCCCGTTGTAAGGATGCAGATGGTTTAATGCTGGAAGAATTCAGAGAACTGACTCGATCAATGGGATTGCGCCGCCGCATACGTTTGCTTTTAAGTCCGGCCCCCGTGACTCCGATGGCATGTGGCCTGATTCGACCGACAGTCATTGTTCCCGCAGCAATGCTGGCTCAACTGTCGGCGACTGAGCAGCGTGCTGT
Organism: Gimesia sp.; assembly: GCF_040219335.1. NCBI lineage: Bacteria > Pseudomonadati > Planctomycetota > Planctomycetia > Planctomycetales > Planctomycetaceae > Gimesia > Gimesia sp. The sequence goes on from NZ_JAVJSQ010000002.1 coordinate 44,940, forward strand.
TTTTGCGCACGAACTGGCGCATCACCGTCGTTTTGATCCTGCTGCACTTTGGATTCAGGGTTTTATTCGCGCTCTCTGGTGGTTTCATCCATTGGTATGGATGTTGCATCGCAACATGCAACGCGTCCGAGAACAATGTTGCGATGATCTTATTGTGGTTGAGAATCTGGTTACGAAAGACGAATATTGTGCAGCATTAGTCCGTGCACTGGAGTGGTGCTCTGTGCGAACACAGATTTTGCAATTATCTGCTTTGCAGATGCGACCGCTTCAGTCTCGCATCACACGCGTCCTGAATCCACGGGTCCGTCGATCGGCCAGGTTATCAAAACTCGCCTGGGGAATCGCGATACTCTTGAGTGCAGCCATACTTCCAGGTCTTGCTTTACGGTCTGGAGACGCTGTAGCCGATGTTCTCGCAACGAACAAAAGTGAGCAGCAAGAGAATGACCAGGCAGTGATAGAATCGAATCCTGACCACGCCGAAATTGGTGGTTTGATTCTCGATGAGAAAGGTAATCCCGTAGAGGCAATCGTTTATTGCAGTCAGGTGATAAATAAAGTTGTTGACTTCCAGTCAACGACGACAGATGCAGATGGCCGTTTCCATTTTGATGATATTTCAGCAGATAGATGCGCATTAACAGTCGTTGCCGCAGGGAAAAGTTACACCGGCACGTACGTAACTGTTCAAGCAGGGCAGAACCAACGGAATCTGAAGCTCATTGTTTCTCGTCCCGAATCTCTGGTTCTTAATATCCAAGACAAGCAGGGAAAACCTGTTGCCGGAGTCGAGTTTTCCTACGTCAACTGGAATGTGAAGGGCGGAAGTCGATGGTGGCTTCAGCGGGAGTGGCTTGACCGAATGAAAATTGCCTGTCCCACATCAGATGCGGAGGGCAGACTTGTGATCGAAGGAATTCCAGCAGATGTCGATTGTAATGTGCTCGTCAAACACAAGGACTATGTCAACGGTTTAATCGAAAATGTCAGAACATCAAAAGAGAACACAATCACTCTGGATAAAGGAGTGCCTGTAGAAATTCAAGCAATCGAGGCAGAAACGGGGGAACCTGCGACAGAAGCCACCATCAGAATCACAGGTTATCCGAAAAGTATTAACGTAAGTAACGTTCCCGTAGATTCGGAAGGCAAGTATCGCACTCGATTCCCGATCATGTCTCATCGCGTATATATCAATGTGCGACATCCATCGCTGGCGACAACTGAATCAGCTCGAATACTTAGTGGAACGGCTCACAGTAAGTATGAATTCAAGCTATACCGCCGAGGAGCAGTGCGCGGACGTGTATTGAGCCCAGATAACCAGATGCCGTGTTCCGGAGTGCAGGTGCAACTCATCAGCAAGCGGGCAATTATTCTAAGTAGTTACACCGACAGTGAGGGACGCTTCGAAATGAACCCGCCATCCGGCAGGTTTGGAATTGTTGTTGGTTCAGGAAATGGTTTCTATGGGGAAGACAAGAATTGGAAAGACGTCCACATTAAACCTGGCGAAACGACGGAACTGGGAGATCTAAAAGCCAAACGGCTTCCGCTGATTCGTGGGATCGTGCTATTACCGAATGGCCAACCTGCCGTCAATGCATTGGTGATGCAGGGCGATCAGCAAACTCAGTCCGTCTTAACCGATGAGAATGGACGGTTCGAATTACAAATGGAGCATAAGCCATGGGTCGCACATATCATGGCGTGCCATTTGACTGAAAAGTTAAGCTCGGGAGTGAGCCTCTCGGTTTCCAGCCTGGAAGAGGGGACTGAAGCACGCATTCAACTTGAGCCGGAAACGATGTTGAGCGGCTCAGTCGTCGACACAGCAGGAACTCCGCTGGAAGATGTAGATGTGACACTTTGGTCAGTATATGGTGATAAAAAAAGAAGTGAATCCAGAAGACTCTCGACCCATAAAACTGATGCTTCAGGTGAATTTCGCAGTTGGGGACTAAGCAGACATCAAAAGTATCAGGCATTGGTCAGCGTAACGCGCAATACCAATTTACCTGGATTCGCCAGCGTCAAATCTGATATGACTCAACTTACAAAACCAGTACAACGCCTGGCACCAATCAAAGTTGATTCCCAGATCTATCAAGATCCTAGTCAACCCCCGTCTTCGGCTGCGGAGATCGTGTGCCGTGACTGGATCAATTCGGACGAACTGAATCTGGATACACTCCGCGGCAAAGTCGTCTTACTGGACTTCTGGGCCACATGGTGTGGACCTTGTATGGCAGATTTGCCCAGGCTTCAATTGGCGCATGAGCTTTACGGGGAAAAAGGATTGGTGATTATTGGCCTTCACAATAATTCAGTTCCAACAGACGAAGTAAAAGCGTTCGCAAAAAAACGTGGACTGACCTTTCCGATAGGACTCGATACGTTGTCTGGTGAAACTTGCGGGAATTATAATGTGAACAGCTATCCGACAAAGATTTTGATTGGCCGTGACGGAAGAATCATTGCCACGCAAATCAGCACTGCAGAGTTACTCCCGATTCTTCGAAGCAATGTCCTCTACCACAACGATCAGAAATAGATTGAATGCGCGAACTTTGAATTATGCCTGAATCCGCTAAAGAGTATGAGTTCTTCATGTGTGTTTAACGTTCGTTTTCGCGGAATACTGGCGAATTAGTGGTTACCACACTGAAATTCACAGACTGATTCCCATGAACTCATCTCTGAAATCAAAGTACAGGATTGCCGTGAAATCAGAGGTTAATGATTCGGCACTTTCGTACCATCTTCGCTGCGAGTTCCCCTTCGTCCCGCCGTCGCGTCAGCCTTCACCCCTGCCAGGCTGAGGTTGCGAGATGGGAAAGCATTGCCACTGCGAACACCAACAAAAAAACGCCTGAACCCCAAGTTGGGATTCAGGCGTTTTTGATTCTCTCTGCGTGCCAATGTTTGACACTAAAGTAGCGGTGGAGGGACTCGAACCCCCGACACGCGGATTATGATTCCGCTGCTCTAACCAACTGAGCTACACCGCCGGATGGTGTGGGCGTCTGTGTTGAGACAGACACTCCTATCCTAGTGGAAGTTCGCTGGGGAGAAAAGGTTTCTCCGGTGCTAACTTCCTTAGATATCTCACGTTATCGGCAAAAAAGCCGTTGAGAAGTCGCAAGATTAACAAAATCTTGTTAGTACGCAAGTCAACCGCCGTTTTCATTCGAAAATGTCGCAGAAATTCGTTGATTGTGGGGCTTTTCCGGGGGCGTTATACTCGAATCTGCTCATTTGATACCCCTGAATCTCGCTCTGGAGTGCCCGCATGATGAAATCGCTCGCGTTCGGTCTGGTTCTCTCGCTCCCGTTCCTCTCGACTGCCCCTCTCCCGGCAGCGGCACCTGCGGAAACACCCCAAGCCCTTGAGACAGTCATACGGACGACCGTGTTTGAGAAAGGGGAAGCCGGCTATCACGGGTTTCGGATCCCGGCGCTGCTGGTGACGCCGAAGGGAACGCTGCTCGCGTTTGCTGAGGCGCGGAAGAACAACCTGGGCGACAGCGGCGATATTGATCTGGTGCTCAAGCGGAGCAGCGACAACGGGAAGACCTGGTCTCCCCTGGCGGTGCTGTGGAATGACGGGGAGAACACCTGCGGGAATCCCTGTCCGGTGGTGGATGAGTCGACCGGGCGGATCTGGCTGCCGCTGACCTGGAATCATGGCAAGGACCATGAGAAGCAGATCAAGGCGCAGACCGGTCTGGATACGCGGCGGGTCTATATGAGTTATTCCGATGATGACGGTCAGACCTGGAAGCCGCCTTACGAAGTGACCGAGACGACCAAGAAGCCTGAGTGGACCTGGTATGCGACCGGGCCGGGCAACGGGATACAGCTGGCGCAGGGACCGCACAAAGGGCGGCTGGTGATTCCCTGCGATCATAATATGACGCTGGACGGTAAGGTGGTGCGGCGGTCGCATGCGATTTATTCGGACGATCATGGCGAGACGTGGCAGTTGAGTGAACCGATCGGCGAGATGACGAATGAATGTGCGGTCGTGGAACTGGGCGACGGTCGGCTGCAGATGAATATGCGGAGCTATCACGGCAAGAACCGGCGGGCGATTGCGTATTCCGACGATGGCGGGGCGACCTGGTCTGAGGTGACGCTCGATCCGACGCTGATTGAGCCGGTCTGCCAGGCGAGCCTGATTCGCGTCTCGTTTCCCAAATATGGAACGCCGGGGCAGATTCTGTTCAGCAACCCCGCCAGCAAAAAACGGGAGAAGATGACGGTCCGGTTGAGCAAAGACGACGGGCAGACATGGTTGGCGTCGCGACTGGTAACGCCGGGTTCGGCCGCGTATTCCTCTCTGGCTTTGTTGAAAAATGGTCAGGCGGGGCTGTTGTATGAGCGGGACCGTTATCAGAAAATCGAATTCGTGGCGTTTGATTTAAAACAGTTTACTGCCGGACGTTAGGTTGTGGTGTGGATCTGGTTTAGAGGCTGCGTCCAGACGACAGCGTTTCAACCGGGGCTAATGCCCTGCGGCTAATGGCTTCATAAGTTAGCAGGTGTCCCCTCGCTGGGGCGCCTTACTATTTTCTGAAAGATAAAGTGACCGCCGATGGATACATTACTTGATCGTTTTCTGCGTTATGTCAAAGTGGATACCCAGTCGGACGAAACCAGTCCCTCGTTTCCGAGTACGAAGAAGCAGCTGGATCTGAGCCGGATGCTGTGTGAAGAGTGTGAGCAACTCGGGCTGGAAGATGTGACGATCAGTGAGTACGGCATCGTGATGGCGACGATTCCTGGTACGGTTGAAGGAGAAGTGCCGGCGATTGGCTGGGTGGCTCACGTGGATACGTCGCCTGAATTTTCCGGGACGAATGTGAAACCGGTCGTGCATGAGAACTATGACGGGAGCGACCTGGTACTCCCCGGCGATACCTCACGCGTGCTGCGGGTCAGCGAGGAGCCCCGACTGAAAGAGATGGTGGGTAAAACCGTGATCACCACGGACGGAACCACGCTGCTGGGAGCCGATGATAAATCGGGCGTGGCGGTGATGATGTCTGCGGCAGCGCACCTGATGAGCGATCGCTCGATTGCCCATGGTCCGATCCGGCTCTGCTTTACCTGTGACGAAGAGATCGGCCGCGGGATTGAGAAGCTGGACCTGGATGTGTTCGGCGTTTGTTGCGCTTACACGCTCGACAGTGACGGCAGTGGTCGCATCGATTCCGAGACCTTCTCGGCCGATCAGGCGGTGATTACCGTGCGGGGCGTGAATACGCATCCTTCAGTTGGTAAAGGCGTGATGGTGAATGCGATTCGGATTCTGAGTGATCTGATCTCATCCTTGCCGACAGAAACACTGAGCCCGGAAACGACGGACGGCCGCGACGGTTTCATTCACCCCTATCATATCGAAGGGGGCGTGGCGGAAGCGTCAGCCCGGCTGATCCTGCGTGATTTTGAAACCGAGAAACTGGCCGAGTATGCCGGCCTGCTGGATTCCCTGGCGCAGCCGCTGCGCGAGAAATATCCGCGGTCGGAAATCAAGGTCGACGTGCATAAGCAGTACCGCAACATGCGGGACGGTCTGGGTAAGGAAGCGCGGGCGCTGGAGAAAGCGATTGAAGCGACACGTGCTGCGGGGCTGGAACCGAACCTGAATATCATCCGCGGTGGAACCGATGGCAGTCTGCTGACCGAAAAGGGGCTGCCGACGCCGAATCTTTCCAGCGGTCAACACAATCCGCATTCCCCCCTGGAATGGACGACCGTGGAAGAGATGGAAAAGGCCGTTGATGTTTTAGTGCAACTCGCGATTCTCTGGGGCCAGGAACGTTGAAGTTTTTCACGTCCAGTTGAGTCTTTCTGGCAACGTACCCTCTTTTTTTTCGAAACACGCCGATCTGGTTCCGGTTATTCCACCTGTGGAAGCTGGTGAATTCAACCAGACATTGTGCATTCTGCTGCGCCTGATGTGGCAAGGAGTTAAGACGATTCGCATCTGAAGGAAATCGGGCGACGGCGTGCTGTTCTCCTGTCTGTTATTTAAGCTGTAGCGATTGTGGTGATTGTACCACATCTTCGTGAAAACGATTGTTTGACCACCGTTTTTTTGTGGCTTATGTTAAACATATCGGCAAGCTACCTGTTTAAATAATCGCTGTGCATTGACGTGTGCAGCGCTGTTCGGTGTTTTGCATTTCGTTTACTTGTGCTGTGCCCTGATTGTGGTGGCCTGCAAGTGCGAATGACGTGCATCGACATAGAGGGGGAACAATGTTTTCTACTACCAAGATGCGACTTCTTAAGAGAGTCTACTCGAGTTCGCTGTGTATCGTGTTACTGGGATGTCAGCTGGCGGTCACTACGACTGTCTCGTATGCGGATCCCGGTCCTCTGCCCATCGTCATTCCCGTTACTCAGACCCAGGCGGTTGCCAAAGGGGAAGAGTTTGAACGGACGCGACAATGGATTAAGGCTATTGAGCACTATGAAGAAGCGCTCAAAGAATGGCCGGACAATGACAGCATCAAGTACGGGCTGCGTCGTGCCAAGATTCATTTCGGCATTGATCGACGTTACCATGACGACAGCTTTAATAAAGTTCTGCTGGTCCAGTCCCGTCGCGAATCATTCATTCTGTATGACGAAATTTTAGCGAAGATTCAGTCGCACTTCGTCGACCCGTTGAGCACAACCTCGTTTGTCGCTCATGGAACAGAAAGCCTCTACCTCGCTCTGGCCAACGATGAATTTGTGAAGGTGCATCTGAAGAGCGTGCCACCGGAAAAGATTCGTAATATGCGTCGGATTCTTCGCGAGAGATACTGGAACAAAGGTGTCAACGGTTTTCACGGTGCCCATCAGCTGATCAACGAGGTCTGTGACCTGTCGTATCAGAACCTGGGACTGCGTGACTCAGCCGTAATTGCAGAATACACGTTCGGTGGCTGCAATGCCCTGGACGATTACAGTAGCTTCCTGACTCCCGAACGTTTGGGCGATCTGTACGACAACATCGAAGGCGAATTCGTCGGTATCGGCATCGAAATGAAAGCCGAGATTGGCGAAGGCATGCTGTTGATCAACGTACTGCCCGAGAGTCCTGCAGAAAACGCAGGCGTGCTGGCAGGCGATCATATTGTGAGCATCGATGGCACCGACTGTCGTCACATGACGACCGATGCGGCAGCCAATCTGCTGCGGGGCACCTCCGGCAGCCAGGTCGTTCTGGAACTGGAAAGTCCCAAAACGGAACAGGTCCGAACGGCCCGCGTGACTCGCAAGGCGGTTCAGGTTCGCAGTTTTCCGATCGTGAAGATAATCGATCAGGAGAACGGAATCGGCTACATTAAAATGACTGGTTTCCAGAAAACCTCAGCAGCAGAACTCGATGCTGCCCTGCAGAAGCTGCACGGCGAAGGCATGCGGGCTCTGATCTGGGACGTACGTGGAAACCCGGGTGGTCTGCTTTCTGCGGCTGTAGAAGTGCTGGATCGATTCATCGATGAAGGTAAACTGGTTTCCACCAAAGGTCGTGTTTCCGATCAGAACTGGAGCTACACTGCTCATCGTCCTGGTACCTGGAAGATTCCGCTGGTCTTGCTGGTGGATGAAAACAGTGCGAGTGCCAGTGAAATTGTGGCGGGAGCACTCACCGATCATCGTCGGGCGACCGTGGTGGGTCGCAAGACTTACGGTAAGTGGTCGGTCCAGAGTATCTTTCCGATCCGCGGATCTACGGGATTGCGTCTGACGACTGCCAAATTCTATTCGCCTCACGGAAACACATATGGTAAGATCGGGATCAAACCCGGAATCACGGTTGAGAAAGATGAACTGCGGACGGCCATGTATGGGGCGTCACAGGAACAGAAACTGGCGACAGATTCTGATATCAAACGTGGCTTACAAATTCTGCAAAGGCAATATGCTGTAACACCATGATGGATGAACGTGCCGCCTGGCTGACCCAGGGAAAAGGAATTACTCCCAGCCTCCGCTGGTCATTTTCCACCGAAGCGCCTCTCCTGGCGCTCGATCTGGCACGTGAAACCGGAGAAATACTGGCCGCCGATATTTCCGGCGGCCTTTATTTATTGGATCGGCAGGGACAGTTCCTGCATCTGAACCGCGGGATCAAGGATGTGCAGCTGGTACACTGGAGCGATCACGGCAAGCGGGGGGCCGCGATCTACTCCGATAATAATATCTGCTGTTTCGATCGCGATCTGAACGTGACCTGGGCGATCTCCTTCTCCGTGGAATGCCTGGCGATTGCCATGGATTCCTACGGCGATTATGTCGCCGTCAGTCTGGCCAGCGGGAAAACGATTCTGATCGATTCCCAGAAAAAGAAGGTGGCCAGCTTTGAGACCATGAAGCCGCTGAGTTACCTCGAATTTCAGATGACCGAACCCCGGCTGATGGGGGCGGCTGAGAATGGCCTGGTCTGCTGTTACGACCTGGAAGGCAACTGTCTCTGGACGGAGAAGCACTGGTCGAACTGCGGCGGGCTGGCGATGTCAGGCGATGGTCAGCGGATCTACCTGGCGGGATTCAATTATGGAATCCTGATCTTCGATCATGAAGGCGATTCCGCGGGAACGCTGGTATTCGAGGGGACGCCGAAGGTTCTTGCCTGTGATTTTCAGGGTAACCGGATCGTCACTGCGACCATTGAACAGGAATTGTACTGGCTCAACCAGGAGGGCAAACTGCTGTGGGGCGGGATTATTCCTGATGAAGCAATCGAGGTCGCCTGCGACCCGTTCGGACAGTGGTGCGTGTGCGGTGCTAAATCGGGGCTGGTGCAGTGCCTGGACTGGAGTGACTCACTTTAAATGTGTTTGTGTGGGGGGCGGTGCGAACATGTGGTGATGTGCACTAACCCGTTTTCTAGGCAGGATCGTAGAAAAGGGCCAAGGTCTATTTTGACTCTCCCCTTGCAAATGCTTATTATATAAGCTCTTCCTGCAACACATTTATTGCGTCTCACTTTCAGTTCCTGTTGATTCACACTTTCTCTCACACTGGCGACATGCGTTACTAACACCGGCGAATCAGATCATTTCTGGGGCAGGCGATGGCCAAGCGGAATAAAGATACTCCTGAAAAGAAAAAACGCCAGTCCGCGCGCGTGCCCAAGCTGGATTCGCTGGGGAAATACCAGATCGAGAAAGAGATTGGTGCCGGCGGCATGGGAGCAGTCTTTCTCGCCCGCGACACAACGCTGAATCGACTGGCGGCGCTTAAAGTTCTACCCCGGGACAAGGCGGAAAACCCGGTTCTGGTCAAACGATTCAAGGCTGAGGGACAGGCGGCTGCTCACCTGCGGCACGAGAATATCGTCTCTGTCTACGATGCGGGCGAAGAAGACGGTTATCTCTACATTGCCCTCGAGTATGTCGAAGGGACCGACCTCCATAACATGATCAGTAAGCGGACCCGGCTGCCCGTTCGGCGTTCACTGGAGATTATCACGCAGGTGACGGAAGCCCTCGCGCATGCGTACCAGCAGGGTATCGTCCATCGGGATATCAAGCCGGCCAACATCCTGATTCGTCAGGATGGGGTCGTCAAGCTGACCGACCTGGGGCTGGCCCGTTCGATTGATGACAACACCGAAACCAGCATTACCCGGGCGGGTACGACTGTGGGAACGGTCGACTATATGGCTCCCGAACAGGCACGGGACAGTAAAGCGGCTGATATTCGCAGCGATATCTATTCGCTGGGCTGCACCTGGTATCACATGCTGACCGGACGGGCCCCCTTCTCCGAGGGAAGCCTGACCAATAAACTGGCCGCACATGCTACCACTCCCCCGCCCGACCCACGGGAATTGAATGAACGCGTGCCCGAAGGGATCGTGGCGATCATTCACCGGATGATGGCCAAGTCCAAGAACGACCGCTACCAGACGCCGGAAGAACTGCTGGAAGATCTAAAGGACCCAAATCTGAAGCGTTCCAATGTCGACAATAATGTGCTGGAAGCACTGGCCTCAGATGAATCGGATGGGGAACAGCCGACGCGTGAGGTCGATATTATTCTCCCGGCTGACAGCAGCGATTTTCAGATCAATCAGTTCATTCCCGATTACAACAGCCAGCCGGATGAGGACGATGACGATCACGCAGATGCAGATGGCGGGAACCGTCTGAGTACCAGCTTTGATCTGCAGCAACTGGCGGGAGAAGTGGAACTGGAGTCTGAAGTCACGGTGCCAGGTCTTAAACGTTCGACAAAGTCGTCGCCTGAAAAGAAAAGCGAGAAGAAGTCATCCCGCTCGAAATCGGGACCGCAAAAAACGGTCGACCGTTCAAGTACCCGGAAGCCTGTTGAGGAACCGGAAGAAGAAGGCTCCGTGATCTCCGATTCCGCGATGAAGACGCGGAAGGCGAAACGTTCTCGCAAAAGTGAGCCGGACTCATCACAGGGTAAGCGGAGCCGACCTGCTGCAGCGGGCAAAAAACAGAACCGGCCTCAAGCGACGAAACGCAGCAGCGGAAGCCGCAAATCGGTTCGAGAAACGTCTCCGGTTATGAACGGTGACGCCGATGCGAACGAGAGTGAGATTTCACTCGACTACCGGCAGATTGGTCTGGTGCTGGGCGGGTTACTGCTGGTCATCATACTGATCTGGTGGGCTGTGAGCAGTATGGGGTCTGGTTCTGGACCACAACAGGGACCAGGCAGTAATCCATTTGATCCCAATGCCGAGGCACCTGCGCCGGCCGAAAACACAGCGGTCGCTGCCGCGGATGAGCAAAAAGCTGATGCTGAAGCGGAAAAAGAAACAGAACAGACCAGTACCGAAGTCACAAAAACAGAGGAAAAGCCTGCCGGTTCCCAATGGGAAGAAGCAGCGGTACGAGGGCAGGAAAAACAGTTTCTGCCCGAGTGGGGAAAAGGCTTTTCGGCATTGACGGGGGCGAATGCCAGCCAGCCGGAAGCTCAGTTGACCCTGCTCAAAGTTGCCCATGGATCGTCGGCGCAGGGAATCTACTCCAGCCTGGATGACGCGTTGGCAGAGGTAGCTAACCGCGGGGCTGTCATTCGTCTGTACGGTCCCGGTCCGTTCACAATGAGTCCGCAGCGACTCGCGGGAATTTCGCAATTGATCATCATGGCAGCGGATTCCAGCCAGAAACAGCCGACCGTGATCTTGAACCCGAGTAGTGGGTCTGATGCACAGACGATTTCTGATTACCTGAGCTTTGCCGGGGGGCTGCTGCGTTTGCAGGGAATTCATTTCCTGTGTGACGCGGGCCGTCTGACTGGTAATGGCGACTGTAACCTGCTGGCTCTGAACCAGAGTGATCTGACCATTCAGGAATGTTCCTTTTCACTGACAGGAACCGGGACACGTGAGTTTCGTCTGATCAATTCTACCGGAGTTCCCCGCACCGAGACCGATCGGCCCGAGGGGGAGTCGCGGATTCTGCTGGAGAACTGTGTCGTTACCGGCAGAAAGCTGGAAGTGGTGCGCGTGGATCAGCCCTACTCCGATGTGATGCTTTCCAACTGTTATTTTTCCGTGACCGAGGCCCCCTGCCTGGAACTGACGGCGTTGAATCCGAATCTGAACCTCAGCAGTGTGCTGCAGGCACGGAAGGTTCCCCGCACGCTGCGTGTGTTTTCCAGTACGCTCGTCTCTGATCAATCGATCTTTGAACTGATCGGGCCGGTGGCGAAACAGGCCCAACCTGCTGCCGAGAACCAGGAGACTCTGAAGACGCAGACCGACCTGATCGTGATCAATTCGGTACTCGTGGGAGATCCGCAGGCAAAACGGGCTGCGATGCTGACACTCGTCGACTGGCCGCAGGATAAACTGCGCCAGCAGAGCAAGAGTCGCTTCAAGGACCTGGATCTGCAACTGGAGAGTGTCATGTTCTGGGGTTGGCCGTTGTATCTGAGATCGACCGAACCGGGCAGTCCGCAGAGTACGTTTGAGATTGATGCCCATCGAACCTGGCAGCAAAGCTGGGGAAAGCCGGTGGCGGTCGAGTCCTTCGATGCCGATCTGCCTCCCAAGTATGCGGCACTGCAGAAGCCGGCCTTCGACAGCAGCCTGCTCAATTTTTCCAAAGTCAAAAATGTCTACCGTGTTTCTTCAGGGGGGATCGTACCTGGCTGCGACCCGAACCGTCTGGCGACGCTTTCTGCCGGCGAGCAGGAGCGGATCCAAGCCTATGTGAGTCAGCCTCAGATCGGAGAAGCGATCGCCGGCAAGTTCGCTAAATCGAAAACGGTTGCTTTCGATATGTCGAAAGGAAATCTGAGTGACTTTCTCAACAGCGCTGCCGTTTCAGGACCCACCCGGGTGAATGTGACCGGCCAGGGCGTCTGTTACACGGCTCCCATCGAGCTGGAAAACAAGCAGGTGCAGTTAAATTTCGATACGCCTACTGGTGCGACTCCTTTGATTGTGGAACTGAAGCTGCTGCCTTCCGCAGGGAAGACGCGGTCGCGTGATTCCCGTAGTGCGGGAGTGGACTCTTTTATTGCCCTGAAGAATTCTACCCTGGCGATTCACGGTGGGAAATTTCGGATTTCGGCCGACCGGAAAGGTGTGGTCCCCCGGAATTTCATTTCGCTGCAGAACAGTCAGCTGACACTTGAAGATTCTGCCCTGGATGCTCTGCTGCTCAACGACAAACGCTTTCAGTCCGTTGTGCAGGTTAGCGGGGGAACGGGGAATCAACCGAACCAGGTGCTGTTGAGTCGCACCTATCTGTCGACTTCGGGAACGATTGTTAATTCAGAGACGCCGCAGCTGGACCTGGATGTCTCCGAGAGCCTGTTATTGAGCCAGAATGATCTGTTCGCACTGGCGGTGAAGCCGTCGTCGAGTCCGCGGGTTCGGGTTTCTCTGAATCAGAGTACCCTGGCGCCTCGCGATTCCGTGCTGGCTTTTAAGGAAAGCGACGGTTCTCAATCTACTGGAACCGCTGCCCGGGTGCTGGCGGAAGAATGTCTGTTTCTGCCTGTGCCAGCCGCGTCAGGCGGTCGCTCTGACTCTTCTCGTTCCGCTTCCCTGCTCCGGCTCCCCCAGAGTCTGCAGAAGCAGGTGCAGTGGTGGGGTTCGGGTAATGGGTATATGGTAGAGCGGCTGAAAGCACTCGGGGAATCCGGCTCGCTATCTGCGGGAGCTGGCGGCGATTTTGAACAGACGCTGGCTCAGTTGTTCGGCGACCAGGCGGATCAACACGCACTGGCGATGCCGGGCGGGGTTCTGCTGCAGGAACAGAAACTGCCTCCCCTGACGAAGATTCAGCCAGTCCACTTTCGGCTGCTCCCTGCCTGTAAGGCGGCGACCTGGTCGGACCTCAAACAGCCGCTGGGGGCCGATCCCGTTGCACTCCAGGCGATGCTGGAAGGCAATCCGCAGGACCGGGCGAAAGCGGCACGCAATAAACGCTCGTTCTAAGGACTTGCTTAGATATTCGAGAGTGTGGCGTGGGGGTGATCTTCATCCAGGCGCGGAACGGTCAGCGTGAAACGGGACCCTTTACCGGCTTCGCTTTCGATACTGATTTCTCCCCCGTGTTCGCGGATGATTTTCTGGCTGACCGCCAGGCCGATACCAGTGCCGCGGGCGCCCTTGGTGGATTCGAACAGGTTGAAGATTTTACTGATCTGATCCGCGGGGATGCCGGGGCCATTGTCGGAGACCATGATCAGGATCTGATCGGGTTTCGCGAGGTAGCGGGTTTCCAATAGAACGATTCCCTGCTCCAAACCTTCGACGGCATCGATGGCGTTGATGACAATATTCAGGATCGCGCGATGAAGGCCTTCGTGGTCGAATACGCTTTCCGGCAGTTCCGGGTCCAGTTCGCATTTCAACTGAACGCCGCACTCTTCGGCACGCGCCTGCATCAGTTCATGCACGTCTTTGACTGGCGTATTGATGGAACCTGGTTCGAGGGCCGGCTTGCGTTCGGTGCTGAAGGTCAACATGTCCATCACCAGATGATAGATTTTGTTCTGGTTCTTCTCGACAATGTTCCAACCTTTGCGGACGAGGTCTTCCTCAGACTTGTTGAGTCCCATGTCGATCAGGTAACTTCCGCCACGAACCCCTTGCAGGATGTTCTTGATATGGTGGCTCAGGGTGGCGATGGTCTGACCCATGGCGGCAAAGCGTTCCGCTTTCAACATCGCATTCTGGAAGCGGTAGTTTTCGATGGCCAAGGCGGACTGACGACCGATGGCGACCAGCAGTCTCAGGTGTTCTTCGCTGAATTTTTCGACGGCCCCGTTTTTGAGCAGGGCTTCGGGATGAGAAGTCGTCGTGTCGACGTAGATGACGCCCATCAGTTCATGGCGGCCCTGCATAGGAACGCACATGGCTTCGCGAATGCCTGCCTGCAGGATACTGCGGCCCCCTTCAAATCGCTGATCGCGCTGCGCGTCTGAGGTGCGGACCCCCTGTTTTTTGTTGAGCACGTAATCGACAATACTGTGGGAAACGGGCATGCGTGCGCCGGACTTTTTCTCGGCACGACTGCTGAAGATCTGGGGTTGGATATCACCCGATTGCGGGTCGGTGATCAACATGCAACCCCGATCTGCGGCGACCGTATTGATGGTCAGGTCCAGGATGCGCTTGAGTAGTTCTTCCTGTGAAATGGTCGGGCTGACCGCGGCTTCTGCGATGCGGTACAGAGCCTGCAGGTCGTTTTGCACATCCTGCTGCTGGACAATTCCGGAGACATCTGCTGTGTCCAGCACCATAGAGTCAAACTCGTGATTGACTTCATGGGTAATGCTGGACTGATTTGAATCCTCGTTGCTGATCAGGTCGATCTTTTCCGCCATGTAGCGGGAGTCTTCGTCGATCGCCTGACTGGAGAACAGCAGCAGACTGCGTCCGATCTGGATATGATCGCCGTTACTGAGCCGGGCGGATTGAACCTGGGTCCCGTTGACCATTGTTCCATTGGAACTGTTCTGGTCGGTGATGATGTAGGAGCCGTTCTTGAAGGAGATCGTAGCGTGCTGACGGGAGGCTTCGGTATCCAGGATCCGGATCTCGTTTCGCACTCCTCTCCCCACACTGGCAGGATCTGTTCCCAGTTGGAAGCGGGTTCCGAGGTCCACTCCCTGGATAACCAGCAGGGTCGCTTTGCCCCCCTCTTGTGCGTTTTCTATCAGCCTTTTCATGGTCTCTGATTCTCAGTCGGTGACTGGACCTGCTCATCAGGTAAACGTACGCTGCACCAAATATCTGCAACCCGCGCGGTGATACATGAATTCAATGTGCAGTCTGTTTCAGTCGAGGAACGCCCGGGAAACGATTCCGTTTTCCTGAGTTCTCTGTGAAGGGAAATCCTTTACAGAAAAGCCCCTACGGAGAATCATATCTCAACCGGGAGCGCTGTTCAAATCCCAACATCCGTTTAGAGTGAGATCTGTCAGGAGAATCTGAGCGGACTACTGGTGAGATCGAGGCTGATTGAGCAGGCTTTCAATCGAATCGATCAGCTCTGCGTATTGAAATGGCTGGACCAGGAAGCGTGTGGACTGGTCGGTTTCGGGAGTGGCAGGAACTTTTACTGAACCGATGACAACTTTAGGGACTTCGTTCCAGCCCGGTTGTGCTGAGGAAGAGGCGGCCAGGTCGTCATCGTGCAGAACGACAATGCTGGGCAGTTCGTCCTCGGTGATGACATCCCCCGGTTGTGGCTTGCGGATGCGATTGACGCGGCATCCCTGGGGTTCCAGGACTGCTTTAAGAACTTCTTCGGTTTCGTGTAATCCATCCAGGACGACAACATGTTGACCATTTACCACTTGAGGGTTCCTTCCCATGACCACGGTAAAGCCTGATGAGCTCCACAAATCCATTTGTCAATCAGGCAGGTCGGAAAGATAGCCTGTTCCAAAGTTTGTGTCAAAATCAGTTAGGAGAGCTGAAATTGAGTTTTTGGAATTATGTAAACTTTACAACCGGTTCGTGGTAGTACGTGGGTTACCTGGTTTACCAGGCGGATGGAGCCGGGAAGTTCTCGTTAAACAGCGGTTCCTGATTGATGTAGTCGTCTGCCCGTTTCATACTGTCCAGTTGAAGTTTACGCTGTTCCTGCTGGAGTTCTTCGCTGGAAATGGGGCCTCTGACTTCAGCCAGCGGTGCGACGTATTTGGGCTGTTTGACTTTTACGTCGGTCGGATAAAAGACGCCCCGGTCCTGTGGAACAGCGGCTGCAGAGGCATCTGAGGCGGAAGCGATCGCGGTTTCAGGGTAGATTCGCTTGTGATAGGTGCTGCTGAAACCGGCGGGCTGATGATAGTCGGGAATGTTGCGGCACCCGACCTGCAGACAGGTCAGACCAAGCAGAATCAGCATGTATCTGCTGTATTGAGGCACCAGGATTCCCTTCCGAATAACAGAAAAAGCGGCCCTCAACAGGAGAGGGCCGCTTTCGTAATATCGGCGATTCAGGGGAAGGCTGTCGATTAAAAATCAGACAAATCCCGGAACCAGTGCTTAACCTTTGGCAGCCGCATAGCGTTTAGCGACTTCATCCCAGTTAATCACATTGAAAAATGCGGAGATGTAGTCAGGACGCTTGTTCTGGTAGTTTAGGTAGTATGCGTGTTCCCAGACGTCCAGTCCCAGAATCGGGGTGTGACCTTCTGAGAGTGGTGTGTCCTGGTTGGGAGTGCTTTCGACGACCAGTTTACCGCCATCGACAGAGAGCCAGGCCCAGCCGGAACCGAAACGGGTGGCTGCAGCATTGGCGAACTGTTCTTTGAAGGCATCGAAGCTGCCGAAAGTGGCGTTGATGTCATCGCCGAGCTCACCGCTGGGTGTTCCACCGCCGTTGGGGGACATGATGGTCCAGAACAGGCTGTGGTTTGCGTGTCCGCCACCGTTGTTGCGGATGGCAGTACGGATATCTTCAGGAACGGCGCTCAGGTCGCTCATCAGGTCTTCGATGGACTTGGAAGCCAGGTCGCTGTGGCCTTCGAGGGCAGCGTTGGCTTTGGTGATGTAAGCCTGGTGGTGCTTGGTGTGGTGGATCTCCATCGTGCGGGCATCGATGTGAGGTTCCAGGGCATCGTAGGCATAGGGCAGGTCAGGAAGTGAGTAAGACATACGACAAACTCCTTTGTGTTTCGGTGTAATTAGTCTAAAGTTGTGAGTGACTTTACGTATATTGCCCGGCGTCTCAAATCCAGTAGATCATTAGAGATAACCGGATCTGTGTGCAAATACATCCTTCTTCCCCATTGTAGAGGATTATCTGATTCTCACAACCAACTGGTCGATAAGTTTTCACATTGGCGCCTGCAGCCTGCTTCCTGCCGATGTGCATAGTTGACGTTTAACCGGTGGGTTCTACAATAAAACCGTGCCGAAAAAAATTCGACAGAATTCTCCGGATTTGTAAAGGATCTGATTATGCACAGGAAAGCTCTGGTTGCTTTACCCGTATTCAATGAAGAACGTCATGTGATTGAGGTTTTGACCGAAGTCCGCAAGTACGCCGAGGCGATTCTGGTCGTCGACGATGGTTCTTCGGATCGGACTCCAGAGCTGCTCAAAGAAGTGTCGGGCATCGAAGTTCTCACGCATCCGGAAAATCGTGGATATGGTGCTGCTCTCAAAAGCGCCTTCGATTACGCGGTCGCGCACCAGGATGAATACGATATCCTGGTCACCATCGACTGCGATGGTCAGCACGAACCCACCCTGCTCCCGAATCTGGTCCAGCAGATGCGCGAACAGCCTGTTGACGAACCAATCGACATGCTTTCGGGCAGTCGTTATCTGAAGCAGTTTGATGGTGCCAGTATTCCTCCCGAAGATCGTCGGCAGATTAACGTCGCCGTCACGCGTCGGATCAACGAACAACTGGGCTTTGATCTGACGGATGCCTTCTGTGGTCTGAAGGCGTACCGCATTGAAGCGTTGGCGAAGTTCAACGTGACCGATCTTGGCTACGCGATGCCGCTGCAACTCTGGGTTCAGGCCGCTGCTCACGGAATGAAGATCGTTGAATTCCCCGTTCCGCTGGTCTACCTCGAAGAAGAACGCAGCTTCGGTGGTTCGCTCGATGATGCGATCAAACGCAAAGCATACTACGATGAAGTGCTCGACCGGGAAATGCAGGCAGCCGGGCTGACCTGCTGTGCCTCTGATTGTTGTAACGATCGTACCGATTCTTTCAGCGAGTGATCTGCCGGGTATTCGGTTCAGATCAGCCTCTGCGGATGCATCGGGCGATTTCCCTCTGAATTCAATTCAAAAGGACTCGACAATCAGTTGTGCACTCATCAAACTGAAAGCCGCTCAACCATACCGCTCGGGCGGTGGTTCTGTTATGATAGGGCCGATTGACGGATCTTCTCGCCTGCCCGTACCTGATTTTGATTCATTCCGCACACCCGTAAAGCGTTGAAATGTCATCAGTGACTCCTTTTCCCTGCCAGAATCCTGAATCCCGATTTACATCCAGTTCCGCGGTGCCGGAACCGGTCTGGGAAAAACAGTATCTGCGTGTGCCCCGCTCCGACGATGTGGTCTTTTCACGGCCCGATCGCTCGGAGATCATCGCGGATGCCGAAGCGAACCGCAGCATGTTTGAAGCCTGCTCCCGGGAACGCAGTGGTAAAATTATTTCCAGCCTGCGGAGCTGGGCCCGGAAAGCAGTTCTGGAAGAAGCGGCCCGCTACACCAGCGAATTGACGGGGACCCCTGTCGAACTGCCCGCCGATCTCGACGAACGTCTGCTGTTCATGACGGGACATCAACCGGCGCTGTTTCACCCGGGCGTCTGGGTGAAGAACCTGCTGGTCGGAAACGTGGCCCGGCAGACCGGGGGCCTCAGTCTGAACCTGATCGTCGATAATGACCTGGTGAGTACTACTTCGATTCGCGTGCCCCAGGGGACACAGGTTGATCCGGAACTGGTCGAAATTCCTTTTGATGAAACCATTGAGAAAAAGCCCTGGGAAGAGACGACCGTCCAGAACCGGGAGCTGTTCTGCTCTTTTGAGAAACGCGTCAGCAAGGCACTTCAGCAGTGGCCCGACCTGGGAGCGCCCCTGCTGCAAGAGATCTGGCCGGCTGCCGTCGCGCAATTGGAAACTTCCGATCGCCTGGTTGACTGTCTGACTGCTGCCCGGCATGCGATGGAATCGCGCTGGGGTGTTGAGAATCTGGAACTGCCCATCAGTCGTCTCTCGGAAACCGGACCGTTTCTCTGGTTTGCCTGTTACCTGATTCAGAATGCGAGTGCGTTCCGCAAGATACACAATGAAGTCCTGGGAGAGTACCGCAAGGTCAACCGGGTCCGCAGTAAAACACATCCGGTGCCCGAACTCTCTGAGTCTGAGGGCTGGGTAGAAACCCCGTTCTGGGTCTGGCAGGCCGGCGCCACTCGACGGCATCAGTTGCTCGTTAAACGGGAAGATCAGGAAGTACTGCTGTCGGATGGTACGCGGGAAATCGCCCGCTTACCGCTCAAGGAACAGTGCGACCTGTCAGCGGCGATCGAAGTCTTGAAACAACTTCCCGCGCAAGGCATCCGCCTGCGAACGCGGGCGTTGACCACGACGCTGTTTGCCCGGTTGTTCCTGGGCGATCTGTTCGTGCATGGTATCGGCGGCGCCAAGTATGATGAAATGACCGATCGGATTTTTACCCGGTTCTTCCATCTGGTGCCTCCGCGATATCTCACGCTCTCTGCAACCCGTTACCTCCCCTTCTGCGAGGCGTTTAATGTGCAGGAGTGCGATGAAACCTGTCTGAGACGGATCCTGCGGGATCTGGATTTCAACTCGGATCGGCACCTCAATCCGGAGCAGCAGAAGACAGCGGCTCCGCTGCTGGAACGCAAACGGGCGTTGATTCAGGAGCAGGAAGCTGCTCCCGATGAGGAGTTAAGCCCGGCTGCCCGCCGACGTGAGAACCGACAGCGGTTCCGCGAAATTCGCGTAGTCGACGCTGCCCTGGCCGAACTGACGACAGAGTTGCGAAGTCAGGTAGAAGAAGATCTGGCGACGATTCAGAAGCAGCGGCAGGCCAATCAGGTCATTCAGAGCCGCGAACTTTCGTTTGTGCTCTACCCCGAAGCGACGTTGAAGTCTTTGTTCGAGAAGCTGGTTGTTGAATAACCGTTGCTCGAACCTCTCTCAGTTCCAGGTTACTCCCCTGCTTTGTGGATCCGTTCAAACAGGAACTGATGGCGGGAGTTGAATAACCGCCGGTATCCCAGGACGACGGAGATGACTGTCCCCAGCGCAGTGCCGGATGCGATCAGGAACATGATTGCGATCTGGTACTTCACCGATTCCAGCGGACTGGCACCGGCGAGAATCTGACCTGTCATCATGCCGGGCAGTGAGACCAGGCCGACAACCATCATGGAATTGATAATCGGCGTCATACCCGAGCGGACCGCATTCTGCAGAGCCTGTCGAGCTGCTTCATTGCGGGTGGCACCCAGCGTCAGTTTGAGTTCCACCTCGGCCCGGCGGAGGACGAGTTCTTCACTGAGTCGATCCAGGCCCAGTGAAATTCCATTGAGGGTATTCCCGAGGATCATTCCCAGTAAGGGGATCAGATATTGCGCGGGACTGTCGGACCAGCTGTGTGGCGGAATGACGACCGTCAATGCGAAGCCGGTCACCAGCCAGGAACTGGCAAAGACCGCGACGATACTGTTGAGCCAGATGCCCGGGTAGCGCCGCTGGGAACGTTGTACCGCGGTGATCCCCGCGATGAGCGTCATCGTAAACATTAATGCGGCGATGACCGACCACCAGGAGAGCTCGAAGATCCAGTCCAGGATCAAGCCGATCAGCAGCAGTTGCACGATTGAGCGGAGCGTGGCTATCAGTAACCGCTTCTCCATATCGAGCTTGAGCCAGACGGAGATGATGCCGTTCACCAGGACCAGCGACGTGGCGAGGACCAGATTGAGGGTTGTTAAGTCGTACATGAAACTTGCTCGGGACAGACTGGGGGATGCGGGTTCAACAGCAACGCAAATCAGTTTACGAACAGGGATTGTAGCAGAGGCTGCTTCATTTTTTCATCTCGGGGGCTTAACCGGATCTTCAATTTGCAGTGTTTTTCCGTCTTTTCTGAATTCGCGAGACCTTAACTTTCCATTCATCAGCAGCGAATAATTTTCTGGTAGTATCCCCCGCCATAATGAAATCAGAAAAACAAATAGAGGTGCACACAGCCGGAGTTGTGCCAGGCATGCAGGGCATGCGTTATCGCGGAGCAATGTCATTAAGGAGGATGATATGATCGTGTCCGAGGAACGGGAATCCACAACGGCTGGTCGCGAGATACGCACGATCTTTGTCAGTGATGTCCACCTGGGCTGCATGCATTCGCGGGCGGAAGAATTTCTCGCCTTTCTGAAAGCCCACAAGCCTGAGTCCCTGTATCTGGTGGGGGACCTGATTGACGGCTGGAAGCTTCGCAAAAAATGGCGCTGGCCGGAAAGCTATAACGCGATCCTCGATCGTGTCGAAGAGCTGAGCGCCTCGGGAACCGAAGTCTTTTATACTCCCGGAAACCATGATAATTTTCTCCGCGACTTCGGCAAGCGGTTCGGCTTTGTGACCCTCTCCGATGAGTTTGTGCATATCACGGCGGACGGGCGGCGTTTCCTGATTATCCACGGAGACCAGTTCGATAAATTCGAGACTGGTGCCCAGTGGCTCTCGGTGCTCGGATCGTTCGCGTATGACATTCTGCTGACCGCGAATACCCTGTTTAACCGGGTCTTTCGACGCAAGGGGCAGGCGAAGTTCGCGCTCTCTTCCGCCATCAAGTCGCGGGTTAAACAGCTGATGCGGTTCATCAGTGATTTTGAACAGAAGCTGGCCAGCCATGCCCGCAAGCGGTTATGCGAGGGCATTATCTGTGGTCACATTCATGCTCCCAATATTCTCGATATTGACGGGATTAACTACTGCAATACCGGGGACTGGGTCGAGCACTGCACTGCCCTGATTGAATACAGCGACGGTGTGTTGGAGATTGTGTACTTCGATCAGAATGTCGCCCCCGTGAAGAAACCAACTGTGAAAACCAGGACCGCGGACCAGGGGGTGAGACCCCAGGTCGAGGTCGAAATGTCAGGACTGCTGAGTCGGTTCTGGAAACGTTGTCATCCCCTCAGGTTGATCAGACGCTGATCAGCCTTTTTTTATTGTCCAGTCGGAGTAGATTCCATGATTGCAGAACGGATCAGTCGTAAGAGTTTTCAATGGGTTCATCAGGGAAACCTCGTTTATAACACCTGCTGGGAGGACCCGCGCCTGGACCGCGAAGCGTTAAAACTCGGACCGGACGATGAAGTCATGGTGATTACATCCGCGGGGTGTAATGCCCTGGATTATCTGCTCGACGAACCGCGACGGGTGCATGCGGTGGATGTGAATCCCAAGCAGAATGCGTTGCTCGAACTGAAGCTGGCTGCGATTCGTAACCTGGATTTCGAAGACTTTTTCGATCTGTTCGGTCGCGGGAATTCTGCCAACTGGGAGCACCTGTATGGTCAGAAGCTGCGGTGCGAGCTGTCTGTGCTCACGCGGAAATATTGGGACCGGCATGGGGATTTCTTCTCAAGCGAAGGCAAACGCCCCAGCTTTTATTTTCGCGGCTCTTCCGGCCTGTTTGCCTGGATGGTCAACGGGTATATCGACCGGGTGGCCAAGATCCGGGAAGATATCAATTCCCTGCTCTCCGCACAGGACATCGATGAGCAGACCTCGATTTATCAGTCGCGCAATCTGAATGAACAGCTTTGGACGCGGATGATCAAATGGTGGATGCGTCGCGATCTGACGCTATCGATGCTGGGTGTGCCCCGGGCGCAACGGACTCAGATTGATCAGGGGTATCCGGGTGGGATCGTGCAGTTCGTGATCGATCGGATCGAGACGGTCTTCACCAGTCGCTCGCTGCGGGACAACTATTTCTGGCGCGTCTATCTGACGGGTAGTTATGATCCCGAATGTTGTCCGGAGTATCTCAAACGCGAAAACTTTGCACGGCTCAAAGGAGGACTGGTCGACCGGATCAGCGTGAATACGAATACCGTGGAAGGGTTCCTGAACCAGCACCAGGGTACGATTTCCCGTTATGTGCTGCTGGACCATATGGACTGGATGGCTGGAGCACAGCCTCAGTTGCTGCAGAGTGAGTGGCAGGCGATTGTGAACCGGGCGGCTGAAGAGACGCGCATTATCTGGCGGAGTGCAGGTATGCAGGTCGATTTCATCGATCCGCTGCAGGTGCAGCACCAGGGAGAGACGGCCCGGGTGGGGGAAATGCTCCGTTACCAGAGTCAACTTGCGGACGAACTGCACGAGCGGGATCGTGTGAATACGTACGGTAGTTTTTATATCGCCGATCTGCAGGTCTGATCTGATGCCGAAGAAAAAGCGGCTTTTACTCGCGCGGAAAGGAATCGCCCGATGAGTTATCTGAGTGGACGCTGGAATGATGTCCGGACGCTGTGGCATTTGCTGGCTTCGCGGATCGAGGGGCAGACGCACGCCGAGCGGCTGGACTCTTTTTATTCCGGACAGGCAGCGGGCTATGATCAGTTTCGTCGGAAACTGCTGCATGGTCGTAGTGAATTGTTCGAAAGTCTGCCGGTTCCCGAGAATGGCGTCTGGGTCGATCTGGGAGCCGGGACGGGAGAAAATGCTGAACTGTGGGGCCCGCGCCTGCATGAGTTTCGTCAGGTCTACCTGGTCGATCTCTGTCAACCCCTCCTGGATGTCTGTGAGCAGCGGATATCGGACCGGGGCTGGGAACGGGTGTCTGCGGTCTGCGCGGATGCTACGCAGTTTACGCCTGCGGAAACGGAGGTGGACCTTGTGACGTTTTCTTATTCCCTGACGATGATTCCCGACTGGTTTCAGGCGGTGAATCGGGCCTGGGAGTTATTGCGGCCGGGGGGGATGCTGGCGATCGTCGATTTTTATGTCTCCCGAAAATACCCCGCTGAAACCCTGCGACGACACAGCTGGTTTCAACGTCATTTCTGGCCGACCTGGTTTGCGGGGGATAATGTGTTTCTGAATCCGGACCACCTGCCATACCTGCTCGGCCGGTTTGAACTGGTTTCACTGAAAGAGTGTCAGGGAAGTCTGCCGTTCGTGCCTCTGCTGAAAGTACCTTATTACAGTCTGATTGTCCGCAAGCCCGCCTGAGGATTAAACGGAATCTATTGTGACTGTCGTCGGCTGCCCTCTGCGCTCGGTTCCGATTCTGTTATGATACGCGCTGTGTCACGACTGAGAATCAGAGCCACGTACAGGATGCCGACCAGATGTTGATTGAATCGCTGCAGAATTCATCGCTCTTCGCACATGAGGTAGACGGGTTTCAGGTCCTGGAGACACACATCTCCTGGGTGCTGTTGACGGGGCCTTATGCTTACAAACTCAAAAAGCCGGTCGATCTGGGCTTTGTGAATTTCACGACTCTTGCTTTGCGGGAGCAGTACTGCCACGAGGAAATTCGGCTGAATCGACGTCTCGCGCCCGATTTGTATCTCAAGGTGATTCCCATCACCGGGACTGAAGCGGCACCGGAACTGGATGGCGCGGGGGAAGTCATCGATTACGCGGTGCAGATGGTGCAGTTTTCTCAAGATGATCTGCTGAGTAAAGCGATTGGTGAAGATCGGTTAACCGCCGGTCACATCGATCGGCTGGCTGAAGAAGTCGCGGAGTTTCACGGCCGGGCTGCAGTCGCGGATAGTGACTTGTCTTATGGAACGCCGGATAAGGTTATGGCGCCCGTCAAGGAAAACTTTCGGCACGTGGACGAGTTATTCGGCGATGATGACGAGGTCCGCGAAATGGTGGAGCAGATTCGCACCGAGAATGACCGCTGGCATGAATCCGCAAAAGGCTTGCTGGCGGAGCGGAAATCGCAGGGCTTTATTCGGGAATGTCATGGGGATATGCACCTGGGGAATATGATTCTCAATGACGGCGGGGTGACGATTTTTGACTGCCTCGAGTTCAACGCCGACCTGCGGTGGACCGACGTGATGAGCGAGGTGGCGTTCGTGGTGATGGACCTGGAAGACCGGGGACGTCCTGACTATGCGATGCGGTTTCTGAATCGCTACTTCGAACTGACGGGAGACTATGCTGGTGTGCCCCTGCTGCGGTTTTATCTCTCGTATCGGGCGATGGTGCGCGCCAAGGTGGCGGCGCTACGACTGAGTCAGCATGAATTTTCCCCAGCTGAAACACGGGAGATCCGTGAGGAGTTCTGGTCTTATCTGAAACTGGCTCGCAAGTATGTGACGCGGGATGAACCTTTATTAATTCTGACACACGGCGTTTCGGGAAGTGGAAAATCGTATGGGACCGGGCTGCTCTTAGAAGGGATGCCGACGATTCGCGTGCGTTCGGATGTGGAGCGGAAGCGATTACAGGCGGAGCGGGAGATTTCCGATGAGCGTCTCTATACATCCGAAGTGACCGAGCTGACCTATCAGCGGCTGGTGGAACTGGCCGAGATGATTCTGGACGCGGGCTGGTCGGCAATTGTCGATGCGACGACGCTGCAGGTCTGGCAGCGTTCCCTGTTCAGCGAACTGGCGGCAGCGCGGGGAGTCCGGTTTGTGCTGCTCTGTTTTGAAGCCGAACAGAGTGTGCTGGAGCAGCGGATCGAAGATCGGCAGACGTACGAAGAAGATCCCTCGGATGCGACTCGGGATGTGCTGAAATTACAACTCGATGTTCGGGAACCGCTGACGGCGGAGGAACAGGCGGTTTCAGTCGTCCTCCCTACCAAACAGGAATGGACGACTGAAATGCTGGTTCAACTGGTGACTGGTTAGACACCGAATGCTGGAGGAAGCAGAGAATTATTCCGTTTCCGAAATCCAGGTGCGGGCGGCGTCCAGTTCGTGCAGGTCGAAATATTTGACCTTGGCAGAGGTGAAGGGTTTGCAGAACATGGCCATGCCCTCTTCCCATTTCTTCTCGCCGACCATGGCCAGTTTGCCGATGTCTTTGAAGTGCTTGAGGTCGAACTTGATGTCTTCCCAGATGGCTTCCATGGTCCAGCCGTGGAAGTCGTGGAGTACGACCAGCATGTGCAGAGGGCCGTGCTGCTGGATCAGAGTTTCAATCGTGGGGGTGAAGTCGTGGTAATCTTCCTTGACCAGTTTACCGGACATGCTGATTTCCACGTAGTTCTCGGTCGCGTGGTGTATGATCTCAAGTGACATCGGTTGTCTCCTATAAAGGTGAGAGAATTACTTACTGTCTCCAGCATAATTAAATCAGGACTGGTTTCCAATTCGTAATGGACAGATTTCACGGTTCCTGCATAAACCCGATTGGCCTGGTTCAGGCGGTTGTCGGAACCGGTGCCAGGGTGCCGGCTGGAAAGGTCATGACCTGTGTGGCGACGCGTTCTGCCTGTGTGTGATCGTGGGTGATCCAGACGAAGGCCGGGCGCTGGTTTGAGGTCTCAAGCCACTGTTGAATGATCTGCTCAAACTGCCGCGTGGTTTGCGGATCGAGGCCGGACGTCGGTTCGTCCATCAACAGGATCTGTGGGGCGAGGATCAGGGCCCGCAGCAGAGCGACGATCTGTCCTTCTCCCCCTGAAAGGGCACTGGATTTCCGCTTGAGGAAGCCGTTGGGGCGTTCGAAGGAACTGAGCAGTTCCAGGACCGCATCGACATTGTTGGATTTATCCTGGTTGATATGAAACTGCAGTGCGAATTTCAGATTGCTTTCCACGGTTCCTTCGATGAGGACGGGCCGCTGCTGCAGATAGACAACCTGGCTGCGGTAGGCGGGCAGGTCCTTGTCGGCGACGGGGGCATTCTGAAACAGAATGTCTCCCGCCTGGATTTCATCCAGGATGGCCAGGGATCGAAGGAACAGCGATTTTCCTGAACCGGTGGGACCGACAATCGCGATCCGATCGCCGGGATGGACCTGGAGTGACAAATCGCGGACGAGCCACTCCCCTGCACTGGTCTGACGGCCGATCGAGCGGGCTTCCAGCAGACAATCCTGGTCTGTTTCCGTCGCGTCACTCAAGCGATCTGCTCCACTTCGATCTGATCGTAGAAGGTCTGCATCCGCTTTTCCGACAGGCGGGCGGGCAGGAGTTGTGTCAGGTTGTCGGCGGCAGCAGCCATTCCCCGGCGGATGGCATCGGGGACCGGTTTGCCGCGATGCAGGGCCACCGCGATGCCCGCTGCCAGGCTGTCACCACAGGCAATCGGATTCACAACTTCCGCCCGAGCGGGGGTGAAGCGATAGACGTGTTCCCGCGAAGTGGCCCAGAGGGTGTCTTTGCCCTGCGAAATCACAACCCAGGTGGCGCCCCGCTCGTTGATCTCCTGCATGCCTTTGATGAGCGCCTCGGTATCAGCGAGTTCGGTCATCAGGGTGCGCTCCAGTTCTTCGTGATTGGGTTTCACCAGGAACGGTTTTTCTTCGAGGGCTGCTTCCAGTTCCGGTCCGCGGGCGTCGAGAATCACGGGACAGTGTGTCTCGGCGATCAGATCGCGGTAAAAGCTGGAGGGGGTGCCTGCGGGAAGTGAGCCGGTGAGTACAACCACCTGGGCGGACTTGAGGTGCTTCAGGTATTCCGTCTTGAAAGCCGCCAGCTCCTCTGCAGTGATGGGCTGTGCGTTTTCAACCAGTTCTGTGGTCTTGCCGGTGGAACGATCCAGGATCGTTGT
Organism: Gimesia sp.; assembly: GCF_040219335.1. Taxonomy (NCBI): domain Bacteria; kingdom Pseudomonadati; phylum Planctomycetota; class Planctomycetia; order Planctomycetales; family Planctomycetaceae; genus Gimesia; species Gimesia sp. The sequence goes on from NZ_JAVJSQ010000002.1 coordinate 72,659, forward strand.
GCAGACCCGGGTGGGCGTCTGTTGCGGGATGACGCTGGAAGAGACGCCCAACTGTTCGAGTTCGTTTGAGATCAGTTCCTGCGCGAAGCCGCCCGCGGGGTAGATCGTCGCACAGGGAGTCCCCAGGTGCCGGACTGCGATGCCGACGTTGATGACCTTCCCGGAAGAGGCCCATTGCGCAGACTGACAGCGGTTGACCTCACCTGTTTCCAGGGAGGTCACTTCCAGAATCTGCTGCCAGGCCGGGCTCAAGCCGGCTGCGATAATCATGGTGTCAATCCTTTACAAAGATAAACGGGAAAGGCGTCAGGGAACGAGTTCGCCGCGGAGCATAATCTGGCCCACGCGAATGCGGGTTCCCCGGTATTTGGGAGATTTCAATTCTTCATCCGGGTTTTTGAGGCGAAACGCGACCGGCGTACGGTCCGGCTGCTCGGGATGAATTTCAACGGTCACGGTATGAATCTGGTTCGGGTCCAGGTTCTGTGCCAGTCGAAGCGTCGAAATTCGATGGTAGGTGCAGTAACTGTCGAAACGGGCCACCGGTTTCTGGCTCGGCTTGCCGTCGACGGTGATCAGTACCTGGCCCCCGTCGGGGCCGAGCAGATCGTAGAGGGCTGCCTGGGTTCCACGGAAGCGGAAGGTGATGCGACTGCCGGGGTCGTCTGCTTCCCAGATCTGTCCCATACGATTGCCGAAGCGTTTCTGCAGAATATTGTCAGCGGGCAGCTTCTTCCAGTTGCCGGTGAGCATGGATGGTTCGAGGGGAATCATCTTGGCGTTGGTCCAGTGGCTTTCGACGAAAGGCTGTTTCAACTTGTCGGCGTGGTTGACTGGTTGAGAGTCAGTTTCCATTTTCTGGATGGCGTCGGCAATGACTTCGGTGTAGATTTCGTGTCCCTCGTCCAGTGGGTGAACACCATCTTTAGAGAACTGGATGATGCCGTCTGCCAGCGGTTTGTCGGACTGAAACTTGAGTTTCCCCTGCTGTTCCAGTTCGGCAATTTTGAGGGCGACATTGATGGACGGGATGCCGTAATGGTCGGCCAGGAGTTCCATGGCGGAAGCGGCTCGCGGGCATTCTCCCTCGCGGAGTTCCTTTTCGTAGTTCACACGGAAGGTGTAAACGAAGCAGATATCTGTCTGCGGATTTGTCTGCCAGATCTGTCGCACGATGCCGTCCATTGAGTCCCAGATGGCCTCGGGGTGACGTCCCCCGTCATTGACGGCGAATTCGACGAAAACCAGATCGGGCTTGTGATCGAGGACATCGCGCTGGAGTCGAAAGGCACCCAGGTCACTGCCCGTTCCCCCAATGGCGGCGTGGATCTCGTGAATCCTGGCTTTAGGGAAAGCTTCTTTGAGCCACTTGGTCGTTTTGACGCGCCAGCCGTTGGCTGCGGTGATGGAGCCGCCGAGATAGGCAACGTTGACTTCTTTTCCCTGCTGCAGTTTCTGAAGCACATTGCCGAGGCCCTGGCGGGGTTTTACCAGTTCGGCTTTGACGGTGTGGTTAGCAGGCGGTGCAGCCTGGGTTGATAGCAGAGCGGTAAAGAGGAAGAGTCCAGCTGTGAGCAGCTTCAAACAGGACAGATGCATGGCGCGGTATCTCCAGAGGCAGACGTGCGAGTAAAATATCAGTTAACAGTCCAGTTTAACCTATCAGGAAGCAGATTGAAATGAGCGCACACTGACCAATTTGCAGAGCGGATTATTCAAGAAACCTCAGTAATCTTACACGAGATCCTGCAGGATACCGGCCAGTTCGTCGTCGGAGATTTCGCGTGGATTGCCCCGCATGCTGTTGCCCCGGGAATCAGCGACGAGTGCGGGAATCTGTTCGCTGGTAACGCCCAGTTCCGAGAGTGTCGCGGGAATGCCGATGCTGGCGTTTAAGGCTTCGATCTGCTGAATCAGGGAATCGGCGGCGTCGGCATCCGTGAGGGAGAGCCCCGGATCGAGGTGCCGGGCGATTTCTGCATATTGCCTTTCACAGACACTGCGGTTGGCTCTAAGCGTCGAGGGCAGCATGACAGCACAGGCCAGTCCGTGTGGAATGCGACAATGGGTTCCCAGGGCGGGTGCGACGCCGTGTGCCATGCCCAGTCCGGAGTTCGCGAGTGCGATACCGGACAACAGAGCGGCGTGAGCCATGCTCTCCCGACCCGTGCGGGAGTTGCCATCCGCGACAGCTTGCGGCAAGGCGGGGATGGCCAGTTTCAGACCCTGCAGGCTGAGTGCCTGGGGGATGGGTTGGGCGCGGCAGGAGATGTAGCTTTCCAGTAACTGGGTGATAGCATCCATGCCGGTGCGGGCGGTGATTTCGGGGGGGACCGAACAGGCCAGCTTCGGATCACAGAGGATGATGTCGGGGATCATTTCGGGAGAACGCAGGCTCTTCTTGAAAGCGGGGGCGTAGCTGGAGATGACAGCGTTCTTGGTGGCTTCGCTGCCTGTGCCTGCCGTGGTGGGGATTGCCATAAAAGGGAGCGGTTTTGCTTTGAGTTGCAGCCCCTGTCCGACCCCTTCGAGGTAATCGAGCACGGTTTCGCTTTCCCGGTTGGTGATCATCGCGGCACACGCTTTGGCGAGGTCGATGCCGGAACCGCCGCCGATACCGATGAGAAAGTCCCCTGCTCCCTGAGTATGGTGCTGGAGGATGTTCGTGACCTGGTCGACGTCGGTCACTTCCGGTTCATGTGAGATCGTACGGATGTGTTCGCTGGAGATGCCCGCACGGGAGAGTAGCGACTTCAATTCGTCCAGCACGCCGTTGGTTTCCAGGGAGCGCGAGCCGGAGATAATCAGTGCCCGACTGCCCAGGGATGCGGCCAGGGTGCCAGCCTCCTGGAAACGATCCCAGCCAAAATGAATCTGCGGGGGAGCAAAGAAATCGTAGTGCATGGCGCTGTCTTTAGTGTTTGAGAAAAATTCAGCCCGTGGCTTGCATCGGTGACACTTCACGCGAGGAACGGGGCATAAAAAAAGGGATACACTGAAAGGAGTGTATCCCCGGGACCGTATGAACTACGGTGTGTTACTTCTGCTGCAGTTCTGCTTCGATCGTGGAGACGACTTCTTTCGACTGCGGATTGGTGCGAGTCGGGAAGCGGGCAGCGATATCGCCGTCACGGCCGATCACGAACTTTTCAAAGTTCCAGCTGATGGGACCGGAGGATTTCGGCTTGGTGTTCTGCGAGGTCAGATACTTGTAGAGTGGGTCAGCGTCTTTACCGTTGACGTCAATCTTGTTGAACATGTCGAAGGTGACGCCGTAGTTCTTGGTGCAGAATTCAGAAATCTGAACCGAGGTTCCGGGCTCCTGGGCACCGAACTGGTTGCAGGGGAAACCGAGGACGACCAGACCTTTGTCTTTGTATTTTTCGTGCAGCGACTGCAGGTCTTTGTACTGGGGAGTCGCGCCGCATTTGCTGGCGGTGTTGACGATCAGCAGAACTTTGCCCTTGTACTTGCTCAGATCAACGTCTTTGCCGTCCAGGGACTTCATGGTGCGATCGAGTACGGGGGGAACGGATTTCTTATCATCCTGACCGGCAATCAGAGTGGAACAGGTCAGTGCCAGCATGCTTGCCAGCAGGGTCATGGTCGTGAGGCTTCTCATCAATCTCTCCCTCATTTGGGATCCGGGCAAGGTGCACGGCTCGTAAGTTAATAAAACAGACACAGGATGCTTTTCATCGCCTCGTGCGAGAACACTTCGATCCCTCCAGTGTTATCGAATCAGAATGATAACCTTACTCAAATATTACATTGATGCCTGAGTAGAATCAATTGCACAGAAGTGTTTCCTGCAGGTATTGCAGGTGTGAAGCTGATTTATTTGAAGCGGACATCTGGTGGATTAGGGAGAATAACGGCTTCAGGAGAGACGGTTGGCGAGGTTGGCCTTGTGGTAGAGGGTGCCCAGCAGTTCCGAAATGGGGAAGTCATCACTGGTGCTGCTGGCTTCGATTTCGAGTTCGTTCACCCAGCGGTTGCGGAGGTCTTTTTCCAGCTGCTCGCGGGCCGAGCTGTTCAGTTCCTGGAAGTCGAACAGTTCCACAATATAGTGTTCAGAGGTATTGTCTGCATCCGGTTTGAGGGTGAAGGCGAGATGGGCCAGTGGTTCCCTGGCGATGATAAAGTCTTCGAAGGGAGCCAGTTCGAAAGATTTTTCCAGCTCGGAAATCAGACAGTGCTGAAAGGTTTCGTAGGGGCGCTTCCGTTCTCCGGGGAGCATGAATTCCTGACGTTCGTAGTTCCAGTGGACCAGCCAGTGAGGCTTTCCCTCGATGGTAGTCTGAAACAGGATGAATGCACCAACAAAGTTGCTCATTGTTGTCGGTTAACCTTTCGCGGGTGGATGCTGCGCTCTGGATGTTGAAACTAGATGGCCCAATCGAATTTTATCATCACAGCAGATTCAGATGTTGTTGATTTCAGCGAAAACATGCTCATCCTCGAAGAAAGTGAGCGCAGAGCCCAGATTCCACGCTATTAGGGGAACCGCAGATTTGTGGAATTCTGAGGGAAATTCAGATTTTATGATCTTTTTCCTGTTTCCCATTGCATGCGTAGAATGGAAATTGTAGAATTACGCATAAGAGCTCACGTATGTAAGGTGAGCCCACAAAACTAATACAATCCCCCAAGACACCTGCCCCCTACACACCCGCCCCTGAAGGCAAACATTGTTGAGCCAACACTTTGGACCGTGTTTCGCCTGAGCGTAAGAAGGTTCCTTTAATGAAAATTCATCTAATCAGTGATCATCCCGATTTACCGGATATCGAGGTCAGTGTTGATGAGTTACCCGTTGTAATGGGAAGAAGTAACAATTGTGATCTGCGTGTGCTGGATCCGATGATGAGCCGCCAGCAGTGTGAATTGACCTTCCTGAACAACTCCGTTCGCGTACGTGACCTGGAATCGACCAACGGTACGATCGTGAACTCGGAAACCGTGCATGAAGCTCCCCTCTACCCGGGCGATATTCTGACCATCGGAATGGCCAACTATGTCATCAGTTACTATGATGGCGAAGGTCAGGAAAGTTTCGAAGAGAGCTATTTCTCCGAGAACCCGGTTTAACAATTCCGCCTGAAGGCGGACCTCTCCCCTGGCTGACAGTGTAGTGGAATCGATTCCTGCACGTTGAATTTCTACTGAGAAATCGAAACAGCCATGTCTCACTCTGAAGAACTGTTTGATGTTGTCGATGCCGACGACCGGGTCTTGGAACAACTGCCCCGCTCCGTCGTCCACGCCCGCAAGCTCCTGCATCGTGCCGCGAATATTTTTGTCTTCAATTCCCGCGGAGAACTGCTGCTGCAGTATCGCGCCGCGACCAAAGACGAGTACCCCCTGACCTACACTTCCTCCGCTTCCGGTCATCTGAGTGCCGGCGAGGATTATGCCGAGTCGGCCCGACGTGAGATGCAGGAGGAGATCGGGATTACGACTCCCCTGGAGCGACTGGCGAAATTTCCCGGAACCCCCCAGAATGCTTATGAGCATACGGTTCTGTATCGCACCGTTTCCGATGGCCCCTTCACGTTTGATCCGGTTGAGATTGAACGTGCGGAATTTTTCAGCTTGAACGACATCGAACGAATGCTGGAGGAAAACGCGGAAGGTTTCACGCCTCCTTTCAGGCAACTCTTTCGCTGGTACCGCGCCTGTTACCGGGATTGAGCGTCTGCACGGAAACCTGCGGGAAGTTCAGCGGAGCACATGGCAGGAAACCTTCAACGTGAGGTATGCTTTTCGTGACCAGGGAAGTATTATTCAGGCTGATTCCCTTTCTCCTTGTCTAAATGCGATCAATTATGAGCTCAAAACCAGCCCTCTCTAAGAACACTGTAGTGGGACTCCTTCTGATCTGGGGAACTCCCTTGCTGCTGGCCGGGCTGATCCTGCAGCAGACCGCTGCGTTTCGAAATTCTAAAAGTGCAACCTTTGATGAAACCTACTATCTAAGCACCGCTCTGAAGACGGTTCACCAGGGGTTTCTGGACACACGGATCAGTGGGGAAGGCGTTGCGCCGCTGCCGATCATCTTGGATTACCTGCCGGTCGTCTGGAATGAGGAGGGCAGTCTGCGTGAGAATCCCTGGGAAGGTGAAGTCAGTGATCCTGTATTGATCCGGCGCGCCCGAGGACTCAATTCGATTCTGGTGGGAATACCAACGATGTTGGTGGTGTACTGCTGGCTCTATCGTCGACGCGGTTACCTGGCGGCTTTGCTGGGCGGCGCGCTGGTTACTTTTTCCCCGACGATGGAAGCTCACTTTTCCCTGGCCACGACGGATGCCTGTTTTACACTGATGGCGCTGATTGCACTGGCGACACTGGTCCGTTACTGGAAACAGCCCGGCGCGTGGAATCTGTTCTGGGTTGCTCTGGCGGTTTCTGTAGCCATCTCGGCGAAGTACTCGGGGATTCTGTTGCTGCCTTGTACCTTGTTGATTGTCAGTCTGGTCGCTCTACAGAAATGGACCTCATTTTCCAAAGCGGCGGTCTGGTCTCTGGCGAAACGGGTCACGCTGGTCTTTGGAGTGTTTCTACTCATGTTCGTTCCGCTGACCTGGGCGCTGCATCTGTTCTCATTTACGGGGCCTTTGAAAAATGTTCCTTACGCCGAAACCCCCGATTACTCTCCCTGGGTCAAGATGCTCGGTCGGGGCCCGACGGCTCAGAAGATTATGGAAATCGCACACAATGATATTAAGCGGCCTGCTCCTTTTGCGGGGGTGTTGTTTCAGTTCCAGCATAACGAGGCAGGCCATGATGCCTATCTGATGGGGGAACTCTCCAAGAGTGGCTGGTGGTATTTCTTTCCCCTGGCCTGGCTCTGGAAAAGTACACCCGTGGAACTGCTGCTGACGGTGATCAGCCTGTGTCTGCTTCTCTTTCTGTGGGGCGATTTGAAACGGCTGGTGAGGCCAGTTCCCGCTCCTGTTTCTGAACTTCCTGTTGAGGAAGAGCAACAGACCGATGTCAATGCACCGACGAGCCATGCACCTCTGATCTGGGTGCTGGCTGTGGTCGTATTTATGGGGATGTCTTTGACCAGTCGCTTGAATCTGGGACAACGTTACCTGCTACTCCTCTATCCCCTGCTGTTTCTGTTCAGCATCGATCAGATGTGGCGCTGGTTCGAAGGTCGGCTGGGGCTGCTGATGGCAGTGTCGGTGGCCTTGATCGGTTTTCAGGTGCAGTCGATTGTTTCGGTTCAACCCAATTATCTGTCCTACTTCAATGATGGAATTGGCGGGCCTCAAGCGGGGCACAAATACCTGCTGGATTCAAACCTTGACTGGGGCCAGGACTTGCCTGCGCTCAAGAAGATTATGGACGAACTGCCACTCGAGGATCAGAAGAACTCATTGATTTACTACTTCGGGACCGCTCGACCGGATGTGTTCGGAATTAAAGCAGCCCCGCTTCATGCCAATCTGGATGCTGATCCAGACCAGTGGAAATACATGATTATCTCGGCGAATCATCTGCAGGGACTGTATGCTCACGAGGAGGATCCCTGTGCTGAGTTCCGGAAGCTGGAACCATTCAAGATGGCCAATTATTCGATTTACGTCTTTGATCTGCAGAGTCCGGAAGCAAAGCAGGCTTTGAAGCATTGTCTGAAAATCTATCAGAAATACGAGGACGAGCAGCAGGAAAAATAGTGTGGTTTTCTCTATATGCCTGTTCTGGTGAGATCGATCCTCTCGACTTTTGTTGAGACTATGGTTCCGGCTGCGGTCACCTGTTAGAATAAACGAATCTTAATATGTCGCTGAGACTGTGGTTCGCCTCCTGTTCTAACCAAAGTGGGGACTGCTGTGATAAGACTGCGATTGCCGGGACTGGTTTGCGCTGCGGGCCTGCTCGGATTATTTCTGACGGGCTCGTCCTTTGTATGCGGAGGCGAGATCGAGTTTAACCGTGATGTGCGGCCGATCCTTTCCGATCTCTGCTTTCAGTGTCACGGTCCCGATGCCTCTCAACGCCAGGCTGACCTGCGGCTCGATCAGGAGAGCGGTCTCCTGGGCACCAAGGCTGACCCGGGAGTGGTGGTTCCCGGAAATACGGCTGAGAGTGAATTATTCAAACGACTGCTGACGACCGATCTGGAACTGGTAATGCCTCCGACGTCGTCTGAGAAGCAGATCACTGCAGACCAGATCGATACCATCAAACGCTGGATCGATGCGGGTGCCCGCTGGCAGAAACACTGGGCCTTCATTCCACCCCGACGCCCCGAGATTCCTCAGGTCAGGCAGCAGTCCTGGGTTCGTAATCCCATCGATGCGTTTGTGCTGGCGCGACTGGAAGCAGAGGGGGTGAAACCCTCTCCCGCAGCCGATCGATCGACACTGCTCCGCCGACTGAGTCTGGATCTGACCGGTCTCCCCCCTGCTCTGGCAGAGCAGGATGCGTTTTTTCAGGATGAGTCTCCCGATGCTTACGAACGCCTGGTGGATCGTCTGCTGGCGTCACCCCATTATGGCGAGCGGATGGCGCTGGAGTGGCTCGATGCGGCCCGCTTTGCTGATACCAGCGGTTATCAGACCGATGGGGAACGGCATATGTGGCGCTGGCGGGAATGGGTGATCAATGCTTTCAACAGCAATAAGCCTTTCGATCAGTTTACCATCGAACAACTGGCCGGGGATCTGCTGCCGAACCCTACACTGGATCAGCTGGTTGCCACCGGTTTCAATCGAAATCATCGGGCGAATTCTGAAGGGGGAATCATCTTTGATGAGTATCTGCTGGAATACGCGGTCGACCGGGTTGAGACCACGGGGACGGTCTGGCTGGGACTGACGGTGGGATGTGCCCGCTGTCACGAGCACAAGTACGATCCTGTTTCGCAGAAAGAATTTTACCAGCTGATCGCGTTTTTCAATAACATTCCCGAGCGGGGGCGTGTGATCAAATACGGCAATGCGGCTCCGTTCGTCAAAGCACCGACTGCTGCCCAACAGCAGGAAATGAAAGAATTGAAACAGCAGATCAGCGGACTGGAACGGAAGCTCAAGTCCGCAGAGCCAGAGTTGAAGCGTCTGCAGAACCAGTGGGAGGCGAAGCAGCCCTCAGCCGACCTGGAGCTCAAATACCCACAGCAGCACCTGGCCTACCGGATTGACTTTAACGGTGAGCTGAAGCTGCAGGTCATCGGCAAACAGCAGATGGATTACTATGCGAACCGGACGAATGCTTCAAGTGATGTGGAGAGATACGAGCAGGATGGATCAACCAGTCAGGCCCAATTCGAGCCGACTGCAGAAGGACAGGCGCTGAAACTTAATGGCACCGAACAGCATGAAGTGAAAGAGTTGAGAGAGCCACAGGGGATCAAACTGGATGGTCAAAAGCCGGTCCATTTGAAAGGGGACGCGAAGCCGATTTTGGGTGACAAAGACCCGTTCTCGGTCGTCTTTCAGGTCAACCCTGCGCAGCCAGACGGGACGATTCTGGCATCACTGACACCGAAGCAGGACGAGAGCGGTTTTCGGATCTTTCTGGAAGCCGGACGACTGCAGATCAACATGGGGCCGCGCTGGCTCGACGATGCAGTTTTGCTGGCAGCCCGCGATAAGCTGGAACTGAACCGCTGGTCGCATGTGGTTCTCACCTATGCCGGGAATTCGCAGGCACGCGACTTCCAGCTGTATGTCAATGGAGAACCACAGGAACTGGAAGTCAAACTCGACTATCTGACCGGCGGGTTTGCGTTTCCTGCGCCGTTTGTGTTTGGGGCCTATCACGATCGCGATTACTTTTGCGGGCTGGTTGACGATTTCCGAATCTACCGAACGCAGCTGACTCCAGACTGGGTGACCCTCGACCTGGTGCGAGAGTCGGTTCCCGAAATTCTGAAGATTCCTGTTAACAAACGAAGTGCAGCCCAGCAGCTGAAAGTGACACGCTATTTCATGACATATCGGGCGCCGACGGAGTACCGTCTCGCTTTCTTTAATTTGCGGTCTCTGAAAGAAAAACAGTTCGCCCTGGAACGTCGTCTGCCAACCAGCATGGTGATGCGGGAGCAGGACGAAACGCAGCCCACCTTCGTGCTGATGCGAGGCGAATACGACAAACCGGGCGAGCAGGTCTCTGCCGACATTCCGGCCAGCCTGGGAACGTTGTCCGCCGACCTTCCCCGCAATCGACTGGGACTGGCCCGCTGGCTCGTCGATCCGGCGAATCCGTTGACGGCCCGGGTGATCGTGAACCGCTACTGGCAGATGTATTTTGGGAATGGTCTGGTAAAGACGACCGAAGACTTCGGTTCCCAGGGTTCCTGGCCGACACATCCCGAACTGCTCGACTGGCTGGCGACCGAGTTTATTCGCACTGGCTGGGATGTAAAACGACTGCAGAAACTGATTGTCACATCCGCGACCTACCGGCAGTCATCGCATGTCTCGCCTGCTTTGTTGAAAGCGGACCCTGAGAATCAGTTACTGGCGCGGGCGGCCCGATTGCGTCTGCCTGCGGAGATGATTCGCGATCAGGCGCTGTCTGTCTCCGGTCTGCTTCGTCCCGAGATCGGCGGACCTTCGGTCAAACCCTATCAACCTCAAGGAGTCTGGAAGGAGATCGCCAGTCAGATCTATGAGCCGGGAACCGGAGCCGATCTGTATCGCCGGAGTATGTATACCTACTGGAAACGCACCGTGCCTCCCCCGACGATGGCGACCTTCGATGCGCCGTCCCGGGAGACCTGCATTGTCAAACGCTCGCGGACCAATACGCCATTACAGGCCCTGGCGCTGCTCAACGATGTGACGTATGTCGAAGCGTCCCGCAAACTGGCCGAGCGGATGCTCGATCAGAAAGTCCAGACGCCGGCGGAACGAATTCGTTTCGCGATGCGGGTTGTACTGGCGCGTGAGCCGAGCGACCGCGAGCTGGAGATCTTCCTTAAAGGTTGGGAGCGTTATCACAGCCGATTTGCAGCGCAGCCTGAAGCGGCGCGGAAGCTCCTCGACGTGGGTGAGTCGCGGTCGGCCATTCAGTACGACCCTGCGGAGCACGCCGCTTATACCGTGATTGCCAGTCTGATTTTGAACCTGGACGAGACCATTAACAGGGAATAACCGATGCAGAACATGACAGATCAACTGACAATGCAGGTCAATCGCCGGTCATTTCTGCGCCAGAACACTGCCGGTGTGGGGCTGGCAGCACTCGCGACGCTGCTTATAGAATCACAGACAGACATTTTGCGGGCGGCTGAACCAAAGCCGACTGTTACCAGCGGTCTGCACTTCCCCGCACGGGCGAAACGGGTGATCTACCTGAGTCAGTCGGGGGCACCTTCGCAGCTCGATCTGTTCGACTATAAACCCGGCCTGAAGAAGTTTCACAAGACAGAACTCCCAGATTCGATCCGCCAGGGCCAGCGGCTGACGGGGATGACTTCCGGCCAGAAGAGCTTTCCGATCGCTGCCTCGATGTTCAAGTTCGCCCGGCAGGGAGAGTCCGGCACCTGGATGAGCGAACTTATGCCGCACACGGCGAAGATTGCCGACGAGATCTGTGTGGTCAAGTCGCTATTCACCGAAGCCATCAACCACGATCCTGCGATTACATTTCTGCAGACCGGCAGTATTCAGGCGGGCCGCCCCAGCATGGGTTCCTGGATTTCTTATGGACTGGGGAGCGAGAACCGGGATTTACCGACGTTTGTGGCACTCACTTCGGGAGCCGGCGGACAGCCTCTGTATGATCGTCTCTGGGGGAGCGGGTTTCTGCCCACGAAACATCAGGGAGTGAAGTTCCGACGCTCCAGCGATCCGGTGCTGTTTCTCTCGAATCCGCCGGGGATCGACTCCGAGCTGCGACGCGAGATGCTGGATGAACTGGGGACGCTGAATCGGATGGCGCTGGAGGAAAAAGGTGATCCCGAAATTGCGACTCGCATCTCCCAGTATGAACTTGCGTTTCGGATGCAGACCTCGGTTCCGGAACTGGCCGATCTGTCACAGGAGTCAGCCGAGACCTTTGCACTCTATGGAGAACAGGCGAAACAACCGGGCACGTACGCCGCGAACTGTCTGCTGGCCCGTCGTCTGGCCGAACGGGGTGTGCGGTTCATTCAACTGTATCACCGGGGCTGGGATCATCATCTCAACCTGCCGAGTAAGATCAAACAGCTGACCGGAGAGACCGACCAGGCGACGGCAGCGTTGATTCTCGATCTCAAACAACGGGGCATGCTGGATGACACGCTGGTGGTCTGGGCGGGAGAATTTGGTCGGACCGTTTACTGCCAGGGAACGCTCACCGCGTCGAATTATGGCCGCGATCATCACCCGCGGTGTTTCACGGTCTGGGCTGCCGGCGGCGGAATCAAGCCGGGGATGACATACGGGGCGACTGACGACTTCAGTTATAACATCACCGAAAACCCGCTGCCCGTGCATGATCTGAATGCGACGATCCTGCACTGCCTGGGAATTGATCACAAAAAACTGACGTTCAAATTCCAGGGCCGCGACTACCGCCTGACCGACGTGCACGGGAACGTGGCACAGCCGCTGTTGAGTTAACCTGTTGCCACTCTACCAATAATCAGCTAGAGTCCGGGCCTCAGTCAGCCGTTTCTGAAAAATGCGGGAACTTGACTGTGCCGACATGCGTCATTGAGTGAGACCGTCGCCGGCTCTGCCGGGACGCTGCATCGCAATTCACTATCTGACAAGGAGTTCAAGAGATGAAACGCTGGTCTGTTCCTCTACTGGTCGTGCTGGTTGTCGTCAGTCTGGTTTCCAACAGCTTGTGGAGTGCGCCTGAGGCGGAGTCGGAACAGGACAAGGTGTCAGCTTTACTGAAACGCATTGAGCAACTGGAGCAGCGGGTTGAGCAACTGGAAGGGACGCGTCCGATGACGATCATGCCGACATATCCCCAGGTACAGCTGCGCGATCTGCAACAGAACATGCCTCCTGCAGCTACGATTCCTCCGGGCTGGAAAGAGCAGCAGATTAACGGGATGAAATATTACATCGTTCCGCTGCAGTCATCCCAGGTGGAAAGCGACATCAAAAGAGTAGCCCCCAGTTTGCCTCGGAAGGCGGAGTCAACTCCGCGCTCCCCGGGTACTGATTGAATTCGCGTAATCTTTTCTCGCGTGCTCTCGTACACTCTCATCCGGACTGCGGGGTGGTTATACTGTCGGCTGGCCCTTTGGGGCTGAGAACTTACCAGATCAGCACGCAGGCGACAGGCAAACATGCTTGAAGGATTGCCTGCAACAGGACACCGATAGAGACCCATGGAACTGACCCCGACCGAACTGAAACGCCTCGACGACCAGACGCTGCTCATCACCTGGAGCGACGGACAACGGAAACGCTATGCGGTCTCTGACCTGCGTAAAGCCTGCCCCTGTGTGATGTGTCGCAATGAACGGAAGGCGGCCGAACACGCACCACAGCAGCTGACGATTCTGGCTCCGACCGAACTGGCACCGCTCAAAATCGACCGCATGGCACTGGCCGGCAACTACGCCTACCGCATCACCTTCAGCGATGGCCACAACACGGGCCTGTTTACCTTCGAGCACCTGCGTGAACTGGGTGAAGTTGAGGAATAGCTGAGTCCGGATTGACCGTGCTCCTTTCAGCAGGTAAGATGTACACGATCACAGTTGTCTTACAGGTTTGTCTGTATGTTCTATCGACGCTCCCTTTCACTGCGTGTGTGTCTGGTTGCCAGCCTGTGTTCCCTGCTGGTCGGCGGTGGTGTCGTGTTCGTGTTGACGCGTCCCTGGCACTATGCGCCTGAGATTCGTACCATCAACGTGCTTTCTACCTCGGACAGCGATCTACTGCAGGTGGAACTGCTCGCGCATCCCCCGTGGTCACAGCAACTGATCTACGATTATGCGGTCAACCGCGAAGCCGGCACGATCGATCTCTATACCACGTATGTGATCTGGGCGCCGCTGTCCAACCTTCCCGACTCTGATGCAGCGACGGTCCCGGATTTCACGATCCTGATCCCGGCGGAAAAACTTCGCCCCGGCACTTACCAGGTCCGGCGGTATTGGAAAGGGCAATGGACCAGCATCGGTACCCTGCAACAGGATGACCGGGAACGCCTGCGATGGGAACAGCGGGTGATGCCGGGAGATGAACCGTGAGCTTGTCCTGGACCATGACTATTGATCAGAATGGGCACACAGAATCCGTACTTAATTTAAATTACAGAGATCAATCGAACGGAAGAGACTATGGCCGGACTGGCAGACCGCTTACCGATGCTCGTTGAACTGCTTAGTGAGGATCGGGACATCGTACGGGCAAACGCAGCCGATCAGAAAAAGGACTGGAATGGCATTTGCAGCAGCACGTTGGCCAGCGACTTGCGTTTCTTTGCGATCGCCGATTATTTTCTGAAGCACGACATCGCTTCATTTCAGTCTCAACTTTCAGAAGCGGTCAAAATCAGGATTGAGATG